>WQWP01000031.1 GCA_009787485.1 Lentimicrobiaceae bacterium
CACGGCAACAAAGGCGTAGAAGCCGCCTATACTTGTTTGAAAATGCTTGAATTACAACAAAAAATAAATTAGACTTTTTTACTATGCGTGTGGTTTTTATGGGAACCCCCGACTTTGCAGTGGCAACATTAGAAGCCATTTATCATTCAGCGCACGAGATTGTGGGCGTGGTAACCACCCCCGACAAGCCGGCAGGAAGAGGCTTGCAATTGCAATGCTCTGAGGTGAAAAAATATGCTGTTGAAAAAGGACTCCCCGTTCTACAACCTGCAAAACTAAAAGATTCCGAATTTATTGAAACCTTAGTAGCATGGAATGCAGATGTTTTTGTGGTGGTGGCTTTCCGCATGTTGCCGCAAGAGGTTTACGCTATGCCACCGCAGGGAACTTTTAATGTGCATGCATCTTTGCTACCGCAATATCGCGGCGCGGCGCCCATCCATTGGGCAATTATGAACGGCGAAACAAAAACCGGAATCACTACTTTTTTCCTTAATGATAAAATTGATTGCGGAGATATTATCTTGCAACAAGAAGTTGATATTCTGCCAAATGAAACAACCGGAGAACTTTATAACAGATTGAAAGTGCTGGGCGCAGAAGCCGCATTAGAAACTTTGGCACTCATCGAAAAAGGCGATTTCAGCCGGCAACCACAAAATTGCGTAAACGATAATTCCATTAAACTTGCTCCAAAAATTCACAAAGAAGACACAGTAATTGATTGGAACCTTCCCGCAAAAAATATTATCAATAAAATTCGCGGACTTGCTCCTTATCCGGGCGCCGTAACTTTTCTTACAAAAAACACCGGAGAAAAAACTTCCCTGAAAATATTTGGAGCGGCTATTACCTTTGAAAAATCAGCAGAAATATTGGGAAAAATAGATACGGATGATAAAACTTTTTTTTACATTGCTGCGAAAGATTTTAAGATAGCCATACATAATTTGCAAATGGAAGGGAAGAAAAGAATGCATGTGGATTCTTTTTTGCAAGGGAATAAAATCTCACAATTTATATTGTAAAAATGTAATGTTTTTTTTATTGATGTTTGTATAAGAAAAAATTTATTTTTGCGAAGTCATATAAATCTTACTAACCCTTAAAAAATATTATTATGAACAAAGCCGAATTAATTACCGCAATGGCTGAAAAAGCCGGTTTAACCAAAGTTGATGCAAAAGCTGCATTGGAAGCATTCGTATGTGCAACCTCCGGAGCGCTTGCAAAAGGCGACAAGTTGTCTCTCATTGGATTTGGAACGTTTTCAGTAAACCAACGTCCTGCAAGAAAAGGCAGAAATCCAAGAACGAAGAAAGAGATTATGATCCCTGCCAAGAAAGTGGTTAAATTCAAAGCCGGTGCAGAGCTTGCTGCAAAAGTTTAATTTTTTAGCACGCAATCAATCTATACCTTTTCCCCGGAAGCGCCTCAATTATTCCGTTTAGCTCCAATCCTAATAAAACGGAAGCAATCTTTGAGGACGTTAATGTTTGTGTATTTGCTATTAATTCGTCAATATGGGGGTCTTTTAAGTGGCGTATCACAGAGATTACATTCTCCTCATCTTCATTTAATTCTTTAAAAAGTTGCGGTTGCATTTGAGCCGGTTTTTCGGCATCCCAGCCCATCATTTCAATAATATCCTTGCCGGAGGTTACCAATGCCGCTAAATTTTGGCGAATCAATTCATGGCATCCTTCATGCGAAGGCTCCAGTACCGACCCCGGAATGGCAAACACATCGCGCTGATAAGAGTGTGCGATGCAAGCAGTAATAATACTGCCGCCGCGTTTGCCGGTTTCTACCACCAACAAAGCATCGGCCATGCCGGCAATAATCCGGTTGCGTTTCGGGAAATTTTGACGGTCGGGCATTGTATAGAACGAAAACTCCGAAACCAATGTACTCCCTAAATCTACCATCTTTTTTGCTAAATTTTTGTTGGAAGAAGGATAAATATTTCCAAATCCGGAACCCAAAACACCTACCGTATGCAAATGGTAATCTAAAGCGGCTTCGTGCGCAAAAGTGTCTATTCCTATAGCTAAACCGCTGATAATAGAAATGTTGTGTGAAGATAAATCGGAGACTACGCGCCGCACCATATCCTTTCCATACGAAGTAGCATGGCGTGTGCCTACAATACCCAATGTTTTCTCAAAATTGAATTGCTGAGCGCCTTTGTAGCAAAACATATAAGGCGCATCGTTGCAATGCAGCAAGCGTTTCGGATATTCGGGGTCTGTGAAAAAACAATGCGTAATGTTGTTTTTGACTGCCGTATCTAACTCATCGTGCACCGCTTTTTGAATGGCAGCCGTTAACACCGGCGCTGCCGGAAATGAACGCGTAGTTTTCCATTTTTTGCGAACGGAATGAAAATCGAGAAACAGGGCGGAAGCGCTTCCGGAAAGCTGTAATAGTTTTTTTATCACAGCATTACCATATCCTTTTTGATACGATAGCGCCATTTTGTAAAAGAGTTCGTTGAGCATATTTTTTAGTAAAGAATGAGGCGGCGAATATAGTAAAAATCGAAGCGTTTGTCAAGGGGGGGGGACTCTGTGATTTTTTGTGTTCTCAGTGTCTCTGTGCTAAAAAAAACATTCAGCACAGAGACACTGAGAGCGCAGAGGGTCACAGAGATTTTAAAGCAGCAACGCGGTCATCTATACTTTTTTGATGCTCTTCTTCGGAGCATGAGGGGTCTTTAGTAGCAAAATAGATTTGGCAGGGCAAATCCGCACATTCGCCACAATGGGCAAATCCTTTTTCGTTTCTACAACAATTATAAATAGGACAAACCTCCAAATCCATGAATTTTGTCCAGAAAATTTTGCCTTCTTCGGCATTGCAACCGGCGCACGTTGCTTCGGGGTAATTGATGGATAAAACATCCATACACTTTTGGCAGTCTATGCCACAACAGGAAATGTTCATAAGCTTTTAGGTTTTTTAATGGGGGCGAAAATATATTATTTAATGCAGGTTTTAGAAAAATCTTATCTTTTGCCTCAAAATGGTACGAGAAACAGCAGAAAGATTTAGGCAAGCGCTTTTTAAATGAAATGAAAATGGCGTTTGATATTATTTGCAAAAGTCCGGAATTATTTGGCTTCGAACTTGCGCGCGCTCCCGAAAAGCTGCTGGGACTCGACCGGAAAAATACCGTTATCGGAAAGGCTCGTGGGAAGGCAGGCACTAAAACCATTCAAACCAAAGACGAACGCGCCAATTTGGTATATGCCATTAAAATTTTGGTAAAAAACGACGGCTATTTAAAAATCGGAATGTACGGAGATGTAAGGTTTTAATCGAAAATTTTGCCATATTGCGATTCAAAACTGATACGTGTGAGCAGGGAGCGCCCTAAAGTTACCTCGTTGATATACTCTAATTCTTCGCCGATGCCCACGCCCCGCGCCAACAAGGAAATTTTCGGTATTTTTTCTACACAATGCTTATAAATATAAAAATTCGTAGTGTCTCCTTCGGCAGTGGAAGGCAGCGCCAAAATAATTTCTTCAATGTTTTGGGCTTCAATACGTTGAAAAAGCTCCTGCAATTTTAACTGCCCGGGACCAATACCATCAATGGGAGAAATAACGCCGCCAAGCACGTGATATACCCCTTGAAACTGGTTGGTATTTTCAATGGCAATCACATCTCTAATATCTTGAACTACACAGATAACACCGGCATTTCGTTTGAGATTGCTACAAATATCGCAAACTTCCCCATCGGAAATCGCAAAACAATGCCTGCAAATTTTTAACGACGATTTCAGTTCGGTTAAGGCGTGTGTTAACATTTTCACCTCAGCGGTTTCGGTATTTACCAAATGTAACGCTAATCTCAAAGCCGTTCTTCGCCCAATGCCCGGCAACTTGGCGATTTCATTTACTGCATTTTCAAGAATTTTGGAATAGTTGGTGAGCATTTTTTGTTCGATACGAAAATTAAATGGCGAAAATAATGTTTTATTGATAGAAAAGCGGGAAATTATCCTATTTTCGCTCTCCTTATGGCAGGTATTTATATTCACATTCCATTTTGTAAAAAAAAGTGCATTTATTGCAACTTTTATTCTATTGTAAATATGCAAAAATTTGAGAAATATGTGGAAGCAGTGGTAAAAGAAGTAGAAAGGAGCGACGGCGGCTTGCCGCCGGATGACGGAAGAGGTGATAAAACAATCAACACCTTATACTTCGGTGGCGGCACTCCTAGCCTACTGCCCATCCATTCCTTACAAAAAATCATAACCACCATCCATAAAACCTTCAACATCGCTACTGAGGTAGAATGTACAATTGAAGGAAATCCCGAGCAACTTACGTTAGCATATTTGAAAGATTTGAACTCATTGGGTTTTAACAGAATAAGCATTGGCGTACAATCTTTTAACGATGATATTCTACATTTTTTAGGAAGAACACACTCAGGAAAAGATGCTTTTCATGCCATTGAAAACGCACAAATAGCCGGTTTTGAAAACATTTCGATAGACCTCATGTATGGAATTTATATGCGCTCGCTGCAAGATTGGAAAAACGAGTTGAAAACAGTTTTTCAATTGCCTGTCAAACATTTATCTGCATATTCATTAACCGTTGAGGAAAATACATTATTGCATAAAAAAATAGCACAACAAAAAATACTTCAAATTGATGAATATCGATCTTTACAAGAATTGAGATTATTGATGGATGAAACAGAAATAGCCGGTTTTGAGCATTACGAAGTTTCTAATTTTGCTTTAAGAGGCTATCATTCAAAACATAATTCTAATTATTGGAATGGAACTCCTTACGTTGGGTTTGGCGCTTCGGCACACAGTTTTACCGGAGCCACAAGAAGTTGGAACATTTCAAATGTAGAAAAATATATGCAAGCCATAGAAGGGAAAGGGCCTTTTTTTGAGACAGAATATTTAACCCCTGTAGATCAACGCAATGAATTTATTTTGTTAGGATTAAGAACGAAATCAGGCATTGACTTGGCGTGTTTTGAATCTCGTTTCGGCACTGACAAAATGAACGAATTGCTCAAAGCATTAGAAAAAATTGACCCGAAGTATTACCATCATCATAATCATCACATTGCGATTACGAAAGAGGGGTTGCCGTTGCTGGATTTTATAACGGCGCAATTGTTTTAATTTTTTTTATGATATTTGCCGAAAAGTTATTCATCATGGAAAATTTGATTACAGAAAAAGTAAATATTTGGCTTAATGGAAATTGCGACCAAGCCACAAAAGATGAGATTGCACAACTCATGCAAACCAACGAAAAAGAATTGGCAGATGCTTTCTATAAAGATTTGGAATTTGGCACGGGCGGGCTGCGCGGCATCATGGGCGTGGGCACCAACCGAATGAATAAATACACGGTTGGATTTGCCACCCAAGGGTTTGCCAATTATTTAAAACAACAGTTTCCCAATAAATTACTGAAAGTAGCCATCGGTTTCGATTCAAGAAATTACAGTCAATATTTTGCCGGCATTACGGCGGATGTTTTTTCAGCAAACGGTATTTTTTGCTATCTCTTTGAGGAACTGCGCCCTACGCCTGAATTGTCCTTTGCCGTTCGGGAGTTGCAATGTGATGGCGGCGTCATGGTAACCGCCTCTCACAATCCCAAAGAATACAACGGCTACAAAGCGTATTGGAATGATGGCGCCCAATTGGTTCCGCCCCACGATATCAATGTGATGGACGCTGTAACTCAAATTTCTACCTTCGATGATGTGAAATGGGAACGCAATTCCAATCTTGTGCAAATGCTTGGAGAAGAGATGGATAAACTTTATTTAAAACGGGTACAAACGTTATCTTTTGCCAACAAAGCCATAGAAAATGCGGCGAAATTTCTTAAAATTGTTTACACGCCGCTTCATGGCACAGGCATTACCATGGTGCCGAAAGCTTTGAAAATGTGGGGATTTGAAAATGTTTGCATCGTGGAAGACCAAAGCATTCCCAACGGCGAGTTTCCAACGGTGGTTTCGCCCAACCCCGAAGAAAAAGCAGCCATGGAATTAGCGCTCAAAAAAGCCAAAGAAATAGATGCCGACCTTATCTTAGCTACAGACCCAGACGCAGATAGAATTGCCGCAGGTATAAAAAATTTACAAGGCGAATATTTGCTGATTAACGGAAATCAAATCGTGATTCTATTGACTCATTATCTTTTATCACAACTCAAAGATGAAAATAAGTTACATCCTTCCGATTTCATTATCAAGACGATTGTTTCTACTGAACTGATTCCTGAAATGGCAAAACATTATGAAATAGACTGTTACGATGTTCTCACCGGTTTTAAAAACATTGCTGCGATTATTCGGAAGTATGAAGGAAAACGGAAATATGTTGGCGGTGGCGAAGAAAGTTTCGGTTACCTTGCCGGCGATTTTGTGCGCGACAAAGATGCCGTTTCCGCTTGCTGCCTGTTTGCCGAAATGACAGCACAAGCCATTGCAAATGAAAGCACTTTATTTATTGAACTGCTCAAAATTTATCAAAAATACGGATTTTACAAAGAAGATCTGGTGTCCATTACCAAAAAAGGGAAAGAGGGTTTAGAGGATATCAAACAAATGATGGTGAATTACCGGAATAATCCGCCCAAAGAAATTAACGGAAGTAAAGTTATCTACATTAAGGATTATTTATTACATAAAATGCAGGATTTGCGCACCGGAAAAACAGAAAAAATTGACTTACCTACTTCCGATGTATTGCAATTTTTTACGGAAGACGGGTCAAAAGTTTCTGTAAGACCTTCGGGAACTGAACCTAAGATTAAATACTATTTTGCGGTGTGCCAAAAATTATCTGATATTCACGAAGTTGATGAGTTAGACAAAACTTTAGCCGCACGCATTGAAGCGATTAAAAATTCGATTATTTAGGAATATCCAATAATTCAACCTCAAAAATCAAAGTGGCGCCGCCTTTAATTGTGGGGGGCGAACCTCTATCTCCGTAAGCCAAATCGGAAGGAATAAATAGCATGAATTTTGAGCCAACCGGCATTAATTGAAGCCCTTCTGTCCAACCTCTAATCACTTGATTTAATCCAAAAACAATAGGCTCGCCGCGTTGCACGGATGAGTCGAAGATTTTTCCGTCAAGGGTTTTTCCGGTGTAATGTACTTTTACCTGGTCGGTGGCGGCGGGTTTTGGGCCATCGCCCATTACAATCACTTCATATTGTAATCCTGATTCGGTTTCCTTAACGCCTTCGCGTTTTCTGTTTTCGGCTAAGAATTGTCTGCCTTGCTCTTTTTCAACCTCAATGCCTGCGTTTTGTTTAGCGTCAACCTGTCTTTGAAGGTCTCCGAAGCAAGCCTCCATTTCTTCCATAGTGAGTTTGTTTTCGCCTTTCAAAGCGTCGGAAAGGCCTGCCGCAAAGGCTGCAATGTTAACGTCAATTCCTACATTTTTAAGGTTTTCACCTTGGCTAGCGCCAATTGCATAACTGTTTTTTTCGTCTTGGGTCATCTCTTGCGATTTTAAGGTTAATGTCATCCCTACAAGGAATAACGTGATTAAGAATAGTACTGATTTTTTCATGTTTTATTTGGATTTAATGTTTATACTAATAACATTGTAAAACGAGGTTTTTTAGAAAATATTACAAGTTTTCATATTTTTGCACTTTCTAAAATAACCCCATGCTCAAACTATTCATTTTCCTGCAAATTATTTTTTGGGGCACATGCATTCCTGCCGAAAAGCCGAATCAGCCATTAGCGCAACTTGCTACCACTGAGGTCAATAAGCTATTTGAAGAAGCCAACAAAACCTTCAAATTGCGCGCCCTTGAAGCGGAATTGGATACGCTATGTAAAAATTTGAACGGTAGCGTACTGTTGGCTTTTGGCGACCAAATATGTTATAGAAAAGAGGTCGGTTACAAACGTTTAGCAAAAAAAACACCTGAAAATGCCATTGATTCGGGAACCCTATTCGAGTTGGCTTCTATCTCCAAACAGTTTACGGCGGCGGCCATATTAAAATTGAATGAAGAAAAAAAATTAAGTTTAAATGATGATGTAACCACGTTTCTGCCGCGTTTCCCTTATAAAAATATTACCCTACACCACCTATTGACCCACACTTCGGGGTTGCCGGAGTACATGGATTTTCCCGATAAAGATTTTAATCATATTGAATCGTTAAGCAATGCTCAGTTAGCAAGCTATTTAGAGCGCACAAAACCCAAAGTTCTGTTTCAACCCGGCGCGCGGTTCAAATATATTAACACAAATTATGCTTTGTTGGCATTAGTTGTAGAGAAAGTAACACAGATTCCTTTTGAACAATATGTTAGAAAAGAACTTTTGTTGCCTGCGGGATTATACGCTACTTTTTTTGCCACGGAATTGCACAACAAAACCAATTATGCGAAAGGACATTTAGCGAATAGGAGCGAGCGCCCGTTCCATTTCCACAACGGTGTGATTGGAGATAAAGGCATATATGCTAATGTAGAGGAGATGTACCGTTGGGCAAAAGCCTATCTCATAGATTATAAAATACTGCCGCAAAGCGTGGTAGAACAAGCCGCACAACCGCAAAATACGTTTTTGAGTTTTAAACCCACGGAATATTATGGCTACGGCTTGCGCATTGAAGAGGGACCTAACGGATATCTGGTGTATCACGGAGGGTTGTGGCGCGGATTTCAAAATAACTTTGTATTTCGGCCTGCCGACCAATATATTTTTATTGTGCTGAGTAATTTCAGGAATATGGCGCACATTGGAGTTAATACGAAGTTGTTGAATATTATTGATGGAGTGTAAACATGAAAATCATCCAAAACATCTTAGTCTCCGATGATATTTTCACCGAACATTTCTGTTGCGACCTTCTTCAATGCAACGGAATGTGCTGCGTAGAAGGCGATGTTGGCGCGCCACTTGAGCCTGAGGAAATTTCCGATTTGGAAGACAATTACCCCATCTTCAAAAAATATATGACCCCAAAAGGCGTGGAAAAGGTTGAAGAAAACGGCACTTTCGATTACGACATGGAAGGCTCGTTCGTTACCCCGCTACTGCAAGATGAAAGCTGCGCATTTGTTTATTTTGAGGAAGATATCGCCAAATGCGCCATCGAAAAAGCATTTTTAAACGGGGAGATTGATTTTCAAAAACCAATTTCTTGCCATTTGTACCCCATTCGCATTAAAATCTTACCGGATTATGAAGCGCTGAATTACCACCGGTGGGGCGTGTGCCACCCTGCTTGCGAAAAAGGAGAAACATTAAAATTACCTCTCTATAAATTTTTAAAAGAACCTTTAATTAGAAGATATGGTGAGAGTTGGTATTCAGAATTAGAAAAATCTGTAACTACCCCTTGACAAACGCCTTTTCAAAGTGTATCTTTGCCGCCAAATCCCTCTAACCACTAACCACCAACCACCAACCACTAACCACTAACCACTAACCACTAACCACTAACCACTAACCACTAACCACTAATGAAACCCTTCCTCGCCCTTCTCCTCTGCCTCGCGTTCCAACTTTGCTTCGCCGGCACCATCCGCATGATGCAATACAATTTGATGTACTATACCACTTCCGCTCCGTCAGATTGCAATACTTCCGGAAACTATATGAATGCAAAAGACGAAAATTTAAAAACCATCATCAACTACACTCTGCCTGATGTATTCTGTGTGAATGAAATAGGAAGTCAAACCGCCTGGATTGACCGCCTGTTAAACAATGTGATGAATGCCGATGGGCGAAATTATTACGCCCGCTGCCCGCTAACCAACTTCTCCGGCGGCTCCATTGCCAACATGCTATACTACGATTCCCGAAAATTGGTATTTCATAGTTATTTTTATGTAACAACCTCCGTACGAGACATTAACGCCTATAAAATGTATTACCAATCCGATGGCTTGGCACAAGGCGATACGGCATTTATCACGTTCTGCATCGCGCACTTAAAGGCAGGAAATACTGAAACGGACAGGAATACACGCAAAACACAAGTAGAGCGTTTAACCACAAAGTTGGAACAGGTAGGCATTGATAATTACGTGTTTTCCGGCGATTTTAATTTGTATTATGCTACCGAGCCGGCGTATCAGCATCTGTTATTTAACAATAATACGGCGTTTCGCTTTTTGGATCCGATAAACGAATATGGCTATTGGAATAGAAATCCGCAATTTGCCAAAGTGCATACGCAATCTACACACACATCTTCCGGAAACTGTTTTGCCGGAGGCGGGTTAGATGACCGCTTCGATTTTATATTGGTCTCCCCTACTCTTTTTTATGGAACTAAAAAAGTGAAAGTGTTGCCGGAAACCTATCATGCTTTAGGACAAGATGGGCTACGGCTAAGAGGGAGCTTGCTTTCTCCGGCAAACCATACGCTTCCGGCAGAGATATTGCAAGCCATGTATGATTTTTCCGACCACCTGCCGGTAATTTGTGACTTTGAAATCACGGAGCCTGTCAAAATTGAAGAAAATAGGCCTGCTTTTTTTGTAAATGTACAAAATCCCATAAAAGATGAACTTTTTATACAGCTTTTTGCAGAAAAAGAGGCATTACTAAATTTTGAGGTTTTTACTATAGAAGGCAAAAGAATAGACTGGTTCTCAGCGCGCGTTTCTGTAGGCAATTATGCCCTTAGCAGGCGGTTTGATTTTGCTCCTTCATTCTATATTTTAAAAATAACAAACGAACAACGTGAGACAATTGTCAAAAAATTGATTAAATAATATACTTTTGCGCCTAAATTTTATTGCGTATGAAAGTAGCTATTATCATTTCAATTTTTGTTCTTACCCCTTTCATTATTATTACTATTTTCCGTAAATACCAGATTGCCAAAAACATTGGCACGGTAATTATGGCTTATACGGTGGGGATATTATTTTCGTTTTTGTTTGCTTACACCGATTTTTTTTCAGCGGGTGAAGCAACTTCATTTAAGAAAATTACCGACATGCTGATGAACGTCTCGGTACTTATAGCGATTCCGCTAATGCTATTTAGCTCCGATTTTAAACTATGGGCGAAAGCATTGCCTAAAACATTAATTGCCTTAATCACAGGAATTATTGCGGTGCTTATTGCCGTAGTTGTGTCATTTTTTATGTTTAAAGATTCGGGAATTGAAGAATATTCCAAGGTAGCCGGCATGATGGCAGGGTTTTACAACGGGGGATCCATGAATTTTTTCGCGGTGAGCAAAGGATTAAACGTTGATGAAACACGTATGATTATAACTTTAACTTCTGAAATGATCATCGTTTTCCCATTTTTAATCTTTTTAACAGCAGGGGGTTACAAACTTTTCCGCTGGCTCCTGCCTTTTAAAGACAAGGCGATGGTTGTTGATAAAACCGACCCAAAAGATCCTGTGTTAAACGATATTGAAAACTATGGCGGAATGCTTACCAAAAAAGTATTTCCCAAAACAATGCTTGGCTTTTTGCTATCTCTCGGCTTCGTCATTGTTGGAGCTGGACTCTCTTTCCTCATAACCGGCGGATTAAACGAATTAGTGATCATACTAACAATTACCACATTGGCTATCATTGCCTCTTTTAATACAAAAATACGCAGCTTGCCCAGAACTTTTGAATTGGGAATGTTTTTCATCTTGATATTCAGCATAATAGTTGCTTCGCAATTTAATCTGGTAACCTTTGTAGGTGAAGCGCTTCAAATATTCCTTTTTGTTTTAGCTATTACACTGATTACAATTGTTTTACACTTGATTTTTTGTCGTATTTTTAAAATACCCGGCGATTTATATTCTGTAGCAATAGTGGGCATGTTGTGCTCGCCGCCATTTATCCCGCCTATTGTAGCCGCTATGGGTAACCGCAAAGTGTTGATTAGTGGGATTACCATAGGGCTGGTGGGGTATGCCATTGGCACCTACATTGGGGTAGGGATGTATTATTTATTGAATATGTTTTAAAAACTCTCGCAAAGACGCAGAGATGCAAAGAGTAAAAACTTTGCGCCTTTGCGCCTTTGCGAGAAAAAAAATTAACCTTTGCTCCCCCGTATCAAATAAACCGTATAAAGAATTAGCCCTAACCAAATGGAGCTAAAGCAGATAATATGCGCGGTGGTAAATGCTTCTTTAAAGAGTAAAATTCCGGTAAGAAGCTGTAAAGTGGGGGATAAATATTGAGTAAATCCTAAAGTAGTTAAAGAAACAGTTTCCGCTGCTTTCCCAAAAAGAAATAACGGAATGGCGGTGATAGGTCCCGCCATTACAATGAGCAAGAGGGTGAAAACGTCGTTTAGTTGGTAAGTATGTGTGTGGTTTATGAAGGTCATGGCTAAAAAGCCGAGCGCAACAGGCAATGCAATAATGGTTTCTATGGTTAATGCCGGCATTGCTTCTACTTGGGCTTTTTTTCGCAAAAATCCGTACAGCGAGAAGGTGCATGCTAAAATAAGGGCTACAAAAGGGAAACTTCCGTAACTGAAAGTGAGGTAAGCCACGCCAAAAAACGCAAATGCGATGGCAATTTTTTGTATGCCAGTGAGCCGTTCTTTCAAAAAAAGCACACCTAAAATAACATTGATAAACGGATTTACGTAATATCCCAAAGAAGCATCTACTACGTGCCCGTTGTCCACTGCCCAAATGTACAACGTCCAATTCAAAGTAATTAATGCAGAAGTACATAAGAGATAAAACATTTTCTTTTTGCTTCTTAGAATGAAGCGAAAATCGGTTTTAAAAACTATCGAAGACAAAATAATCATGAGTACGGCAGACCACAAAATGCGGTGAGCCACAATCTCATACGGAGTTATGCCGGACAACAGATACCAATAAAGCGGCATCGTTCCCCAAATCAAATAAGCGCCAATAGCGTAAAAAACTCCTTTAGATTTATACATAAGCCAGCAACCAACTTTTTTCCTTTTGATGATCTAACATTTTCAGCGCAGCAACCACTTCTTCAATAGTGCCTACACACTCGAAAGGCTTGGTGGCTTCTTTTCCAATAAGTTGATTAAAAAAGCGCTCCATTTCCGGTTTATTTAGCAAATCTTCGCCAAAAATCTCCAAACGTGTATTTTTATCTATGAATGGCGATAGAATAATGTACGCAAACAAACATTTGGGGCAACTACAGCACCATTTATTTTCTTTGCTCCCTGCGTTGCAACTGCGAAAAACTGAGAAATATTGCGGATATTGAGCAAACTTTTCAGCAATTTGCAATTCTGAAAAAGAGCGGAGATAACTGTAATAATGTGCACAATTTCCCATATAATGTTGCACATAGTGTTGAAAATTCTTTTCAAATTCCAATGATTTGGAATATTGATGATTTACCTCTGTTCCCAATACGGTAGCTTCGTTGGCGCTGGCTTCGTTCGATAAAGCGATTTCGCGCGCACCAGTTCCGTAACTTACTAACAATGTGTAAAAAGCCAACATGGCAGAAAAAGGAGTGTGCCCGTTCAGAAATCCTTGTTTGTTGCAAGTTAACAAATTAGCATCAATTTCTCTTTCTAAGATTACTATCTCGTTTAAAGTTTCAAAACCGGCAACTCGCGTACAATCCAACGTAGCGCCACGCGGGTTGATAATGAAGGGGATTACTTCTTTCTCTTTTCTCAATTTTTCTAACGTTACCACCGAATCTTTTCCTCCGCCAATGGGAACAATTACTTTTTGTGAAATATCTATTTTCTTGAAGTCTAAATCGGAATAGGGTGTTGCTTCTGTTGCAAAAGAAAAACGCACAAAATCATCTTGCTTGCAACTGATTTCATTTTGATAAAAAAACTCTCCCAATCCTTTGTAATATAATTTCTTCCACCAATTTTGCTGTGTTTCATCCAAAGTATAATTATGAATTACAATTTGAGGAGAACAAGTGGCTTTCCAATAACTTACCAATTCAATGAGTCCTATGTTAAAAACAAGTCCTTCCATCTCACTTTTATGCATCTCTTGTTCATATTTTCCCAATTTTAAACTCATTTTTGGTGTAAAAATGAGTTCATTTGTTTGAAAGAAAAACTGCATAGAAATGCTATTTTCTATTACTTGAAAATTATAGTTCAAATAATGGAAATGGGGGTATTTTCTTTGTAAAGTAGTTTTATTATCTATATTTTGTGTGTTTATCATTTTAGAATTTTAAAAACGCGAAAGTATGCTATTTTTCCAAAGTTTAAGTTGCCTGTGGTGAGCTAGATTGAAGTTAATATTCAAAATGTCAGAGCTTTATAAACTCGCACTGTCCGGCATTGCCTACAACTCAAAAATATTCGCAAATTAACATATAAAAATCCTATATTTGCACCTTCTCTGAATATATAATCATATATCATCATATAAACATTAAAATCAAAACATTATGAAAAAAAATGTCATTATCATTGGCGCGGCTGGGCGCGACTTTCACAACTTTAACACGTTTTTTCGAAACAACCCGAATTATAATGTGGTAGCTTTTACCGCAGAGCAAATTCCAGGAATCGACGGAAGACCATACCCGAAAGAATTGGCAGGAGATTTATACCCAAACGGTATTCCAATTTACAAAGAATCTGAACTTCCGGAACTGATCAAAAAGTTTAACGTGGATGATTGCGTTTTTGCTTACAGCGACAAAACATATAACTATGTAATGGGCGTGAGCGCTCTTGTGAATGCCGCCGGCGCAAACTTCATTTTGATGGGACCTAAGGATACCATGATCAAATCTACAAAACCGGTAATCGCAGTAGGCGCTACCCGTACCGGTTGCGGAAAATCGCAAACCTCTCGCAAAATCATTGAGTATTTGGTAGATATGGGCTTGAAAGTGGTTGCAGTTCGTCACCCCATGCCCTACGACCCGGATTTGAACAAGCAAAGAGTGCAACGTTTTGCTACCGTTGAAGATTTGAAAAAACACAATTGTACCATCGAAGAGATGGAAGAATATGAGCCTCACGTGGTTACAAAAAGAAACGTGATTTACGCAGGCGTAGATTATGAAGCCATTCTTCGCGAAGCAGAGAAAGATCCCGATGGTTGCGACATCGTGCTTTGGGACGGCGGAAACAACGACTTCTCATTCTACACACCCGATTTGTTTGTAGGGGTTGCCGACCCGTTGCGTCCGGGCGCAGAAGTAAGTTATTACCCGGGCGAAGTGGTAGCACGCATGGCCGACGTAATCGTAATTAACAAAATTGACTCCGCTTCTTTGGAAAACATCAATCAAGTAAGAGCAAACTTAGCAAAAATTAACCCGAAAGCGCAAGTTATTGATGCAGCGTCTGTTTTAACCGTAGATAAACCCGAGTTAATTAAAGGCAAACGCGTATTGGTGGTAGAAGATGGTCCTACTTTAACGCACGGCGAAATGCAAATTGGCGCCGGCACCGTTGCCGCCATGAAATACGGCGCCGCCGAAATGGTTGACCCAAGACCTTATATCGTAGGCTCGTTAAAAGAAACTTTCGCTACTTACCCAACCATCGGAACGCTACTTCCGGCAATGGGCTACGGCGAAGCGCAAATGAAAGACCTTGAGCAAACTATTGCCAACACGCCTTGCGATGTGGTAGTTGTGGGCACACCTATCGACCTTCCGCGTTTCGTAAATATCAAACAACCGGTGGTTAAAATCGGATACGAATTGCAAGAAATCGGCACACCCACTTTAGAAGATGTGCTAGATGAATTTGTAAAAAAACACAATCTTAAAAAATAACACTTGACTTTTTTAAGTATTCCTTTAATTTATTGGTTTGCGGGGCTCGCGTTGGTGTTGCCCCGCATTCCTGTTATAGGAAAGTGGTTCAACATCATAAACACCGCCATCCATGAGCTGGGGCACGCCTTAATGGCGCTGGCTTTGGAAGGCAGCGTTAAAAAAATTGAGCTTTTTAACGATGCTTCCGGAACGACCACCACTTCTACCAAAACAAAATTCGGCAGTTTTTTAGTTGCCTTTGTCGGGTATCCGTTCTCCTCAGTCGTTTCGTATTTCGTATTCTATTTGCTAACAGTAGGATACGAAAAAGGATTTTTAATCGGCATCTCCATACTTTTTTTATTCATGCTGCTGCTTTGGGTGCGCAATATTTACGGCGCACTGTGGATACTCATCTTTTGTGGCATAAATGGATATTTAATCTATTTAAACAATGCACATTACATAAAAATAGCCACCTTATTGTACGCCGTTTTTATAGCGGTAGATGCCGTTTTTTCTGCATTAACCGTGCTGTTTTTATCTATTAAGCAGAAAGATAAAGCGGGGGATGCTACTTTGTTGAAGAAAACAACGGGTATTCCGGCGGTTATTTGGGGATTGCTGTTTGCGGGAATAGCAGGATACATTTTTTATTTAATAATCATACTAATTATATAATTTCGCAACCACTTTTAATCAATTTTCTATGAAAAACAAATACATCATTCTTTCCCTACTCCCCATTTTCTTCGGCTTCTTTGTAATGGGTTTTGTAGATGTTGTAGGAATTGCAACAAGCTATGTTAAAGAAGCATATAATATTTCGGAGCAACTTTCCGGGTTTTTGCCAAGTATGGTTTTCATTTGGTTTTTGCTGTTGGCAATTCCTTCGGCAGGCTTGATGAATAAAATCGGGCGGAAAAATACGGTGTTGTTAAGCATGTTGGTTACGCTTATCGGCATGTTTCTACCGCTTTTTACCGTAAATAATTTTAACCTTTATGTGTGTTTCGTGGCTTTTGCTTTGCTGGGCATTGGAAATACCATACTTCAGGTTTCGCTCAATCCGTTGGTTTCCAATTTAGTGAAAGGGAAGGCTTTAACTAGTTCGTTAACTGCGGGTCAGGTTATTAAAGCAGTTTCTTCATTCTGCGGACCTTTTATCGCTGTTTTTGCTGCCACACAATTGAGCAATTGGGTTTATCTATTCCCCATTTTTGGTGGAATTACCCTGATTGCAGGATTGTGGCTGCTTTTAACGCCCGTAGAGAAAGAGATTCCGAGCACCTCCACTTCGTTAACAGAATCGTTTAAACTATTGAATAACAAGTCAATTCTCTTATTATTTTTGGGCATTGTGGCGGTTGTCGGCATTGACGTGGGCGTTAACATGGTATCCGGAAAAATACTGTTGGAGCGTATTGCCGGCACTTTTGCGAAAGATGTGAGCTATGCGCCAAGCATTTACTTTGCCTGCCGCACCATCGGCGCTTTTATCGGCTCGGCGTTGCTCATTAAAATGGATGCCATGAAATACTTCCGCATTCACATTCTCTTGGCGTTCATAGCATTAGCATGTTTAATCTTCGCCCCTTCAAAAATCATGATTCTGATATTCATCGGATTAACGGGTTATGCCTGCTCCAGTATTTTCTCCATTATTTTCTCCATGGCAATGCAAGTGCGCTCGGAAAAAGCCAACGAAATATCGGGACTAATGGTAACCGGCATTGTGGGCGGCGCCATCATCCCTCCCATCATGACTTTCGCCAGCGCGCTCATGAACGGCAAACAAGCCGGAGCGCTGATTATCCTTATGGGCATCACCGCTTACTTAATATTCTTAGCATTTGGATTAAAACTTAAAAAATAGCGATGAAAAACTCCATGAAAACACCTTTAACTTTAATTACCTTATTCGGTTTGTTATTTGGCAACCTCCAAGCCCAACAAGATTTCGCAAAATACGTAAACCCTTTCGTGGGCACCGATTTTCACGGGCACACTTTCCCCGGCGCCATCGTTCCCTTTGGCATGGTGCAACTTAGCCCCGATACGCGGTTAGATGGCTGGGACGGCTGCTCCGCATACCACTACTCCGACAGCATCGTGTATGGGTTTTCGCACACCCATTTGAGCGGAACGGGCTGCTCCGATTACGGCGATGTTTTAATGATGCCTTTTACAGGAAAAGGATCGGTAACAAATATCGAATATGCAAGTCATTTTTCGCATAATAATGAGAAAGCAACCCCCGGTTACTATTCAGTATTGTTAGATAAAAATAATATTCATGTTGAGTTAACAACCTCCAAAAGGGTTGGGCTTCACCGTTATACTTATCCTGATACACCTGTTGAAAAAGGCATTGTGTTGGATTTAAAACATCGGGACATCGTTTTATACAGCATGATCCATTATGATGCTGAAACCAACTCTATTCACGGGATTCGCAATTCTAAAGCCTGGAATGAAGATCAAAAGCTGGCGTTTTCTATACTGTTTTCTAAACCGATTCGCAAAATAGAGCTCTATCTGAATGATACACTGATTCATAATGTAAGCAAAATAGAAGGCAATAATTGTAAAGCCTTAATCTATTTTGCTGATGATGTGAAGGAAGTAATTTCCAAAGTAGCTATTTCTGCAAATACCGAAGAGCCGAACGCCGCCTTTAAAAATCATGTGGAAGTTAAAGATTTTGACTTTGAACGGGTTAAAAATGAAGCTTATAACGTGTGGAATAAAGAGTTAAGCAAAATTGCTGTAGAGACAGAAGATGTTGAACTTAAAAAAGTGTTTTATACCGCTTTATATCATGCTTTTACATCTCCTTATTTATTTACGGATGTGGATGGAACGTATTTAGGCTTAGACCATAACATTCATAAAGCGACTGAAGGACGTAATGTTTATACCGTGTTTTCATTGTGGGATACCTATAGAGCCTTACATCCTTTGTTAAATTTAATAGACCGCCGGCGTACCGAAGATTTTTTGTACACTTTTATGAGACATTATGAACAGGGCGGCATGCTACCTGTTTGGGAATTAGCAGGTTTTGAAACATGGTGTATGATCGGCTACCACTCCGTTCCGGTTATTTACGACGCATTTGTAAAAGGAATCGCCCCTTACGACAAAGAAAAGATGCTGGAAGCTATGGTACATAGCGCCAAGCTGAATAAATTAGGACGTCCTGAGTATGAGAAATATGGATATGTTCCTGCTCATTTAGAACATGAATCGGTTTCTAAAACTTTAGAATATGCCTACAACGATTGGTGCATCGCAGAATTTGCATACGCTATTGGAAATTATGGTGTTTGGAGTGAGTTTCTTGACCGTTGCCAATCATATAAAAACATTTTAGATCCCGATGGCTTCATGCGTCCCAAATTTAATGGCGCCTGGTTAACGCCGTTCAACCCGACAGAGGTAAACAACCACTATACCGAAGGAAACTCCTGGCAATATTCTACTTACATTCCGCACGATTTTACTAACTACATTATGTTGCGCGGCGGCGATGCTGTAGTAGAGCAATTTTTAGATTCGCTGTTTTATACGTCGGCAAAACTGAGCGGGCGTCATCAGGTGGACGTTACCGGTTTAATTGGGCAGTACGCGCATGGCAATGAGCCGAGCCATCATGCTGCTTATCTGTACAATTACGTGGGGAAACCTTGGAAAACACAAGAGTTAACCCGTAAAATTATAAATGAGCTATACACCTCCGCTCCGGACGGTTTGTGCGGCAACGAAGATTGCGGGCAAATGTCGGCATGGTACGTGTTTAGCGCGATGGGGTTTTATCCGGTATGTCCGGGCGATAACCAATATGTTTTCGGCTCGCCTGTTTTCGATAAAGTAACCATGAACTTGGAAAATGGCAAGCAGTTTATCATCATTGCACATAATCAAGCAGATAAAAATATTTATATTCAATCTGTTAAGTTAAACGGAAAACCTTACTCCAAATCATATATCACTTATGATGATATTAAAGATGGAGGAGTTATTGAGTTTGTGATGGGCGCGCAACCTAATGTGAAATTCGGAGCTGAAAGAAAAGACCGCCCGGAAAACAGAGTAAAACCAACACTTACCATTGTGCCTACTTTTGAGCCTATGCAACGCTCATTTAAAGGAACTGCCGAAATTTCAATCATTCCATCATATTATAACCCTATCCATTTCTCATCTTATAGCCTCGTTCCCAACAAAATCTTTTACACCACCGATGGCTCTACCCCTACAAAAAACTCTTTGGAATATACGCAACCTATTATTATTGATGAAAGTACAACTTTTGCGGCTGTAGCATGGAATCCGGATACCGAATACAGCCATATTGCCGAAGCAAGTTATTATAAGTTTCAAAAAGACAAATCCATACAAATTCTATCGAAATACAGCTCACAATATACGGCAGATGGCGATGAGGGGTTAATAGATTATATTCGTGGCACTGTGAACTTTAGATTGGGCGGTTGGCAAGGCTACCAAGCGCAAGATTTTGAGGCAATTGTA
>WQWP01000032.1 GCA_009787485.1 Lentimicrobiaceae bacterium
CAACATACAGTTCTACAGAATGGAATCATGTATATAATAATATGTCGAAAATATATTTTGTGCCTTTAACTTCAACTGCTGTAAATCCGTTTGCGCATAAGAATGATGAGGTTATGGAGGTTAACAAAGATGAAAAAGATAAAGAAGATAAAAAGGATAAAAAAGATAAAGAGGATAAAAAGGATAAAATTGTTACTGAAAATTTGGCGGATAGGATATTGGTGCTTCCGATAAATGCAGGCAACTACTATATTTATGCCTGTTTGGATAAGAAAGTGTATTACAATGCTAATGGGCCTTTAAAAATGTTTGATTTCAATGAAGGGAAGAATAAAGAAACAGAGTTAGGTAAAGGTATTTACATTCAGGATGTTTCATGGAATTTAAAAAAGTTCCTGGTTGCAAATTCTGATAAATATTATATCATTGATGTGCCAACTGGTGAGATAAGATTGGAAAACCCGCTCAATTTGAGTGATTTAAAAGTATGGGTAAACAATCAGGAAGAATGGGCGCAGATTTACAACGAGGCGTGGCGGCAAATGCGCGATTTCTTTTATGTGGAAAATATGCACGGCGTGGATTGGAATAAAATGCGTGAAAAATATGAGGTGTTTTTGCCGCATATAAAATGCAAAGATGATTTGAATTATATTATAGGAGAGCTAATTGGCGAGTTGAATGCCGGTCACGCTTACATCAACGGCGGGGATAAATTCAAGCCCGAAAGAATACAAATGGGATTGCTCGGCGCCAAATTAATCCGCGATAAAACCGGTTATTACCAAATTACTAAAATCCTTGCAGGCGAAAATTGGCGTTCCGATTTGCGTTCGCCGCTTACCGAAGTGGGCATGAATATTAAAGTGGGCGATTTTATTGTTGCGGTTAACGGAAAGTCAACCAAAGAGATGAACGATATTTACGAAGTGTTGATTAACACAGTGGATAAAGAAGTGCTGCTTTCCATTGCGTCAACTTCCGATGGGAAAAACGCACAAACCGTTATTGTAAAGCCCATTGCCGATGAATCGGGGTTGTATTATTTTGATTGGGTGCGTGAAAATATTCGTAAAGTAAACGAGGCTACCAACGGAGAGGTGGGCTACATTCATATTCCTGACATGGGCGTGGAGGGTTTGAACGAGTTTGCCAAATATTTCTATTCGCAATTAGACAAAAAAGCATTGATTATTGACAACCGCGGCAACGGCGGCGGCAACGTATCGCCCATGATTTTAGAGCGTTTGGGACGTGAAATCTCGCGTGCCAACATGACAAGAAATGCTCTTTATCCCACTCAAACCCCCACAAAAATGATGATAGGTCCCAAAGTTTGCTTAATCAACAATTATTCTGCCTCTGATGGTGATTTATTTCCTTATGGATTTAAGAAACACGAACTTGGCAAGGTCATCGGTGTGCGCAGCTGGGGCGGCGTAGTAGGTATTCGTGGCTCCTTGCCTTTTGTGGATGGCACAATCCTTAACAAACCCGAGTTTACCTCTTTCGATGCCGACGGCGCAGGCTACATTATTGAAGGCTACGGCGTTGACCCTGATATTTGGATAGATAACGACCCTTACAAAGAGTATTTTGGAGAAGACGCACAATTGAACAAAGCGATTGAGGTAATTTTGGAAGAACTGAAGAGCTATAAGCCGTTGCCGGCGATTCCGGAGGGACCGAAGAGATAGTCTGAGCCTTGATTTTCATAAGATTAGCAAGATTAGCAGGATTTTTATGTTTTAAGCTAATTTAAAGGAATTTTATGTTAATTTGTGCCATAAAAATTTATGTCTAATTTAAAATTTTAATCATGAAAAAAACAGTTATTTTCTTAGTATTTTTATGTGTGGCAAGTATGACCATGCAGGCGCAACAACGTTTAGTATTGGTAGAAGAATTTACCGCTTCAACATGCGGTCCGTGCGCGCAACTGAATGCATTGCTTAATCCCTGGTTGGTAACCAATGCGGAAAAAATGACAATCATCAAGTATCAAATGAATTGGCCCGGAGCAGGAGACCCCTATTATACGGCGGAAGGTGGCGTGAGAAGAGGTTACTATGGCGTAAACAGCGTTCCTGCTGTTTATGTTAATGGATCTGTTATTTCGAGTGGTAGTACTTACCAAACATGGCTTAACAACATTGCAACCGCCGTTAATAACGCATACACTCAGCCGGCGCAGGCAACTATTACAGGAAATTTCAAAGTCAACGGAAATAATATTATTATCAATGGAAGTATAACACCGCTTATTTCGGGAAGTGGGTATAGAATCTATGTGGTTGTTAATGAAAAAAAGACAACCGGCAATAAAGGCAGCAATGGAGAGCAGGAATTTCATCACGTTATGATGAAGATGCTTCCAAACGGAAATGGCACCGATGTAACATTAACGGAAGGAACAGCAATACCTTTTAGCTATACGCATGACATGTCCAGCACATTTGTTGAAGAGATGGATGACCTGGAAGTAGCAGTTTTTGTGCAAAACACATCCTCAAGGGCTGTTCTCAATGCAGTTTATATTGAAGATATTAGCCTGCCTGCTCCTCAAAATATGACGGCAACACAAACGCAGATAGACCATTTGAATGTAAACCTTACATGGTCGCCGCCTTCCGGAGCAACTCCCAATGGATATAATATTTACAGAAATAATGTAAAACTCAATACTTCGCCTATTACCACTACTTCGTATCAGGATGTAGCGCCTGAATATGGACAAATTTATACTTATGCTGTAGGCGCTGTTACCAATGGAGATGAAGGATATTGGGCGACAGATACGGTTCTCACCAATGTAAATATCCCTTTACCGGTTATTACAACAGTAAAACAAATACGCGGTTTGCAAATGCTGGTTGAATGGGAAATGCCGGAAACTACATTCCCTGTTAAGTTTCGTGTCTATAGAAATTATGCTCTTCAAAATCCTCCCGGCTTAACTGAGGAAACTTCCATTATAAACATAGGAAACTCTTACTCACAATATTGTTTTCAAATAGAACCGGTTGTGAACTCCATAAACGGAACAAGGTCAAACAATGTTTGTATAACGCTGCTCAATATTCCTCAACCCACTAATTTGAAAGCGGAACAAATTTCTATAGCATCAAAAAAAGTACTTCTAACTTGGGATGGTTCTGTTTCAAATACTGCAGGGTATAATATTTATCGCAATGGTATTCAAATCAATACAGAACTTGTAACCGAAAGGGCTTATACTGATGCTGTTTCCGAATTAGGCGTGGAATATCTCTATCAGGTATATGGCGTTGCCGGTACCGGTGCAGAAAGTGATAAATGCGGAGAAACAAAAATCACTTTATCAAGTTCTATTCCTCCTCCTGCCAACGTGCACGCAACGCAAAACAATAATTTAAACGTAATGGTTGCATGGAATGCCGTAACTTTCGAAGATCTTGACGGATATAATATATACAGAGATGGGGAAAAAATCAATACCACCCTGGTAACGGGAATTGAATATTCGGATATGGTACCCGATGAGGGCAACTATTGTTATAAGGTAACCACGGTGGTTGCTGGAAATGAAAGCGAGCCATCTGCACCGGCATGTGTTGAGGTTAAACTCGGTATTTGCGAGCCGGATAAGAACGCATTGTTCTCTCTTTATCCCAATCCGGTATCCGGCATATTGAATATTAAGACAGATGAAACTATTATTGATTGTAAAATATTTAACATTCAAGGACAATTAATTTACTCGACCCAGTCGAATGTTAAAGAAATTGCCACCGATAGTTGGGCTTCCGGCGTTTATATTATGCGTATTACAACGGATAAAGGCAGCGCGGAGAAACGTTTTAGTAAGAATTAAACAGATTCCACGATGCTTCCGCTTGTGCCTTAAGCATCGGTAATCCGTTAATAGTGAAAGCACCTCGTTTTTTACCTTCTTTTAAAAACGAGGTTTCTTTTGGATTATAAATTAAATCTATTAATATATGCTTGCTGTGTAAAGCGGGGTATGAAATTTGTGGCATTTCATTTACATTAGGAAACATACCAAGGGGAGTGCTGTTAATGATTAAGGTAGTGTGATGAATGAGTTCGTCTGTAACTTCGTTATAGGTAATGGTTTCTTCCGTTTTTTTTCGGGAAACGATCTGGAAAGGAATGCCTTTTTGTTGCAAGACGTAACGGACGGCTTTGGAGGCGCCTCCGGAACCGAGGATGAGGGCGTGTATTTTTTCACCTCTTCCGTCATCCGGCAACAAGTCGCCGTCTGCCACTTTCTCCTCAAAGAGGAGAAGGAATCTTTCTCCTTTTCTCCTTTCTCCTTTCTCCTTTCTCTCAATTTGCTCTAATGTCCACTCAAACCCAATCACATCGGTATTATACCCAACCCACCGATTGTTCTGTTTTACCACACAATTTACGGCACCAATTTCTTGAGCTACAGCATCTAATTCATCTAAAAAAGGAATGATTTCACTTTTATACGGAATAGTTACATTGAAACCCAATAATGTTGGATGTTTGAGCAAATCTTTTACTTCTTCGATGTTTGCAAGTGGAAATAAACGATACTCAACATCGTGGATATTTTGTTGTAGAAATTTTTCGGTAAAATATTGCCGAGAGAAGCTGTGGGATAAGGATTTGCCGATTAGGCCGAAGGTTTTCATGGAAGATGTTTTATATAAACTACCCCGCCCTGCGGGCACCCCTTCAAAATTTGAAGGGGATTATTACCGTCCAATTCCGAAGTACTCTACTCCTGCTTTGCGCATAGCAATGTCATCGTAAATGTTTCTGCCGTCAAATAATACGGGTTTATTCATGGATGCTACCAATTTTTCGGGGTTCAGCGTTCTAAACTCGTGCCACTCGGTAACTAAAAGGAGCGCATCGGCGTTGATGAATGTTTCTTCTACGGTGTTGCAATAATGAATGGTCTTTCCAATTTTTCGTTTGGCTTCGTTCATCGCCACCGGATCGTAAGCAAAAACCTGACAGCCTGCGGCTAACAGATGGTCAATCAATACTAGGGAAGGCGCTTCACGCATATCGTCGGTGTTAGGTTTGAAGGATAAGCCCAGCATCGCAATTTTTTTACCTTTTAAATCATTATTGTAATATTGTGCTAATTTTTTGAATAAGATAGCTTTTTGTTTATCGTTTACTTTTTCAACGGCTTTCAAAACTTCTAACGAATAGTTAAGTTTTTCGGCAGTTTTAATCAATGCTTTTACGTCTTTTGGGAAACAGGAGCCACCGTACCCTGCGCCGGCATTCAAAAACTTTCTGCCAATTCGGGTGTCGCTGCCTATGCCTTTTTTTACCATAGAGACGTCGGCGCCCACAATTTCGCACAGGTTGGCGATGTCGTTCATAAAACTGATGCGCGTTGCCAGCATCGCATTCGCCGCATATTTAATCATTTCGGCAGAAGCCACATCCGTGAAAATAATTGGATGTCCGTTTAAGGTAAAAGGTTGATACAGTTTTTCAAAAATCGTCTGTGCGCGCTCCGATTCAACGCCTACCACAATTCTGTCGGGGCGCAAAAAATCGTTCACCGCTTCGCCTTCTTTTAAAAATTCAGGATTTGAAGCGACATCGAATGGAATGTTCACTTTTCTTTTATCCAACTCTTTTTGCACAGTTTCTTTTACCAATTTGGCGGTTCCAACAGGCACCGTGCTTTTGGTAATAATCAGTTTGTAGCTGTTCATGTGTGCGCCGATGGTACGCGCCACTTCTAGCACATATTGCAGGTCGGCGCTGCCATCTTCATCGGGCGGCGTGCCTACTGCCGAAAAAATGGCTTCTACCTCTTCTAACACAACTGTTAAATCTGTAAAGAAATGCAACCGCCCTTTTTCGATATTTGTTTTCAGAATATTTTCCAATCCGGGCTCGTAAATGGGCGACTCGCCCCGTTTCATTTTAGCTACTTTAGCTTCATCAATGTCAATACAAAAGACCTCAAAGCCTACGTCTGCCAAACAGGCGCCGGTTACTAAACCAACATATCCTGAACCTACTACTGCTATTTTCATATTTTTTATGCGTTAAATTATTTTCTACCTTTTTGTTGAGCTTGTTGTTGTTTTACCATCTCTTCCATGCGGGCTTGCCATTTCGATTTTTTCTTGGGTTTCGCCATGTTGGCTTGCAAACGGGCGCGAATTTTCTTTTCGTCCACGCTTATCCTAAATATCCACATTTGCAGGAAGGTAATTAAGTTTACCAGCAAATAATAATAAGTTAATCCTGCTGCAAAACTATTAAAGATTCCCAGAAACATAATGGGCATCATATACATGAAGATGCGCATCATTTTCATTTGATCCGCATTGCCCATCGTCATCATTTTGTTGTTCATCCATGTGTAAATCAATGTGGCAATGGTCATTAACAAACAAAACAAACTTACATGGTCGCCATAAAACGGAATATTAAACCCTAAATTCAATACCGAATCGTAAGTGGAGAGGTCTTCTGCCCACAAGAACGGTTGCTGTCGCAATTCATAAGCCGAAGGGAAGAAGCGGAACATGGCGATTAAAATCGGCATTTGCAGCAACACCGGAAAGCACCCCGACATTGGGTTTACGCCGGCGCTTTTGTACAACGCCATGGTGGCTTGCTGCTTTTTCATCGCATCTTCCTGCTTCGGGAATTTCGCGTTAATCTCTTCAACTTCGGGCTTCAGCACACGCATGCGCGCCGAAGAGAGGTAGGTTTTGTACGCTACCGGCATCAAAATAAGTTTTAACAGAATCGTTAAAATCAGAATGATAATGCCGTAATTGAGTCCGTACCCTTCCAACCAGTTGAAAACAGGAATGACCACCCCGCGGTTAATCCAATGCAACAAGAAAAAACTCCAACCGATTGGTACCTGACGCTCCAAATTCAAACCAAAAGTTTTTAACAATGAGAATTGATTGGGCCCGATATACATGAACATATTGAACGAGCCGTTATACAGGTTTCTGACATCAAACTCTAAATCAGCGCTCAGGTGTTTGAGCACGGGCGGCGCTGCTCTCACATCGGTAGCCAATCGGCCTGAAGAGAAATAACTGCCGGAGTCGGCAACCAATACTGTGGTAAAAAACTGTTGCTTAAACGACACCCATTTCAATTGCGAAGTAAAATCTCTTTTCTCCGATTTTGTTTTATTTAACTCACTTACATTGTTTAAGTTATCCATATAAAAAATGGTGGTGATATTGCGCTCCATTTCAAAATTACGCTCTACATTAAGCAACGCAGCTTCCCATTGTAAAGTAAAAACGTTGGTATTCGGATACAAATAAAGTTGCATATTCACATAATTAATGTGAAAACCAAAGTGATAATCCTCATTATTAAATGTATATAGAAATTCGATGTAAGAATCGCTGTCTATTTCGCCGTTGCGTACCGGATATAATTTTAAGGATAAAGTTCTGTTATTTTCATTCACCAGCAATGTATCCGATTGTTCGGAAGCAAAATAGCAAAACTGTGTTTTAACAATAGTTTGATTTTGGAGCATCAAATCAATATTCATGCCGGTATTTCTGCCGTCGAACAAAATGAGCGGCGGTCTCTCCTCCCCTCTCGGCGCAAACCCGTAAATTCCTTTTAAATGTACAAAATTTAAGTAACCTCCAATTTTCGAGAAATGGTACACGGCGTGGTTAGTTTCCACTACATATTCCGTGCTGGTGAGGGTGTCGGGAACGAAGAACGGCGAGTTATTCGTGGTTAGTGGTAAGTGGTTAGTGGTTAGCGATATATTGCCGTCAGTTTTAACTGACGGATCTGTAGTTGAGTTCTCAGCCAACTCAGATTCTATATCATTTACAGGAGGAATTTGCGCTAATGAATCCCGTATCGCCATTTGGCGTGCAAGTTCTATTTCTGCTTTTTTCTCTAGTTCTTTTTTGCGTTGTGAAGAGTTGTAGAAGCTTACTCCCAAAACGATACCGAAGATTAAGAGCAAGCCAATGACTGTATTTCTGTCCATAATATTTTCTTAAAAAATTAGGGGCGAAAATACATTATTTTATAAAATTGAGAACGATCTGCTTCGCATCATTTTGCGCTTCTTCCAAGTCATTGTTAATGATGGTAATATCAAACTCCGGCTCAAATGAGAGCTCATAAGTGGCTTTGTCAATTCTTCTTTTTAACGATTCTTCATTTTCGGTGCCTCTGTTTGTTAAGCGTTCTACCAAAGCCTCCACAGAGGGCGCTTTTATGAACAATGCCAGCGCTTGATTGGCGTAAATCTTCTTGATATTCAGTGCACCCAGCACATCTATGTCTAAGAGCACATTTTCACCATTTTTCAACAGTTTATCCACTTCCGATTTCAAAGTTCCGTAATAAGCGCCTGCATATACTTCTTCCCATTCTAAAAATTCTCCGGCGGTAACTTTCTCTCTAAACTGCTCTGTAGTAAGAAAAAAATAGTCCATGCCCTCTTTTTCGTTGGCACGCATGCGCCGCGTGGTAGCCGAAATAGAGAACTTTAAAGGCATCTCTTGGGCTAACAAGAACTTTACAATAGAGGTTTTGCCCGATCCCGAAGGCGCTGCAAAAACGATAAGTTTTCCTTGTTCCATCATTACATCATTTCTTCGCAAGGCATCACAAAAGCGCGAACGCCTTGTTGCACTGCTGTTTGATCTAATTTTCTCAAGGCATCCAACAATTCATCTACTTTCTCATCTTCCATAAAAATAAGGAAAGAGCAGTTGAGCGCGGGCCAGGCATGCGTTCCGTAGCGAGGCTCTCCGTGGTAGGTGCCACGACCTTGAGTTTCGCTCCAATAAGTAAATCCTCTGATTTTCAATTGATCGAAAATTACGATGATTTCATCGTAAAAAGCCTGAAAGGCGGAAATAAAAACAGCTTTCATAATAAATAACGGTTTATTTTTTTTTGATTAATTTTTTCTCAATACAAGATTACTTTCCAGCCCTTATACTTCGCAATTTCCGGATTGCACCCATTAGTTCCAGGGTTTCCTGCTACATCTACAGAGTTATCTTCAACAAAAGCATTGTCGTGTAATGTTCCGAACAATGCATCTAATGCAGTGTGCGAAAAGCCATTCCGCCTGCATGTTAATCTTTCTAGCCTTCTATTTTTACTCATATCCAAACTCGACATGCCTGCATTGAGGCTGCAATCCAAGTTTATTAACATAGAATTTCGGCTCATATCTAAATCTGTGAGGCCATTCATGCTGCAATTCAAATTTGCCAATAAAGAGCTCCCGCTTAGATCTAAATTTGTAATATTATTTCTGCTGCAATTCAGTTCTGTTAGCAATCTATGTTTACTAATAGCTAAATTGGTTAAAAGATTTCCACTACAATCCAATCTAATCAGTGCTTCACAGTTCGTTACATCTAAATTGGTCAGGCGGTTTCCGGCACAAAACAAATTTGCCAGCATTGCATTGTTGCTTACATCTAAGCTCGTTAAATCATTTCCATTGCAATCTAAATGTAGTAGTATGGTATTTTTACTCACGTTTAAACTTGCTAAACTATTATTTGAACAATCTAATTTTGTCAGGCCCGGGTGCTGGCTCACATCCAAATAAGTTACCTTGCAAGTACTGCAATTTAAGTAAGTTATATCGCCGGTAATGGCTATCGTATAAGAGCCTGATTTTTTGTAATTATGTTTAAAGAATGTAGCGGTATCCGGCAGCGTATGGGTTTCTATGGCTGTTCCGTCTCCCCATTTAATGGTTATCTTGCCTTTTCCTGCTATTTCAAATTTCACATCGAAATAAGCAGATGCGGTTGTGGTTATTTGTATTTTGGGGTCATTATTATCATCATCATCATCGGGTTTTTCTTGGCAGGCAACCCATGCGGCCGATGCTATGATGGCGGTGGCGATGAAATACAGGATTCTTTTTTTCATAAAAGTTGAATTGGTTTGCGAAAATAGAAAAAAAAAGCAACCCGAAAGTTGCATCATTTTGCGGAGAGGGAGGGATTCGAACCCCCGGAGGCTTGCACCTCAACGGTTTTCAAGACCGCCGCAATCGACCACTCTGCCACCTCTCCGCGGCAAAAATACACTTATTTCGTTTCGCTGTTTTTGTATGTGTTTTTTTTAAATGATGACAATATTTTGCTACGTTTGCAAGTTATTTACGAAAATGTTATCCTCTTAAAAATGAACACTAAAAAAAATATTTTTTACCTGTTTTGTTTTCTAATTTTATCTTCATTCCTTCTTTCTTGTGAACCGGAAGTGCCGCCTGCTACTCCGTATTCGATTCCAATTCCGCGCTATTTCCCAACAAATTTGCACATTCCGAAAGATAATCCGCTCACGGTGGAAGGCATTGAACTGGGGCGTCATCTCTTTTATGATGAGCGTTTGTGCGGTTATCTCGGCAGCAATCCCGATTCGATGATGAGTTGCGCGACTTGCCATGTACAAGCCAACAATTTTGATGTGGGGATGAACAACCCGCGCTTTCCCGATGGCAAAACTTTTGGATTATCCGGAGCGCCTACGCCTCATAACACCATGCCGCTGATGAATTTGGCATTTAACCACGAAGGCTATTTTTGGAATGGATTAATTCACGAAAGCAATCCAAATCCTCAGCAGCGAACGTTGGAAGATGTTGTGCTGATGGGAATTATTGCACCCCACGAGATGAACAGCACGCCGGAACGCGCCGTGTATGCGCTGAAACAAAATCCAAAATATCCTGATTTGTTTAAAAAAGCATTTGGAACAGAGGAAATTAACATTGTGCGTGTTCAAAAAGCGATAGCGCAATTTATTCGCACTTTGGTTTCCGGAAACTCGAAATTCGACAGGTTTTTAAGGGGAGAAGAACAACTTACGGCTGCCGAAATGCGCGGGTTTGTTCTTTTCACAACAGAAGAAGGTGCAGATTGCTTTCATTGCCATGGTGGAAGCGGAAACCCTTTGTTTACCACCAATTTGTTTTATAACAATGCATTAAGCACTGTTTTTGATGCTCTTCTAGATCGATATTCCGTAACTAAAAATTCTCAAGACATCGGGGCTTTTCGCGCACCATCTCTGCGAAACATCATGGTTTCTGCACCTTACATGCACGACGGGCGATTTAAAACCATAGATGAAGCGCTTGAGTTCTACAACTTCGGCTTGCAATACTCGCCTTATGTGCACCCGTTAATGCACAAAATTGAACAGGGCGGCGCATTTTTGACGCCTCCTCAAATGGCTGATTTAAAGGAATTTTTGCACACACTAACCGATGATGAATTTTTAACGAATCCTAAGTTTTCTAAACCATGATTGTAATCACCGGCGCAGCAGGATTTATCGGCAGTTGTTTATGCAGCAAACTAAACTTTCACGGCATAAATAATATCGTTCTTGTAGATGATTTCACACAAGAAAAAAAACGAAAAAACTGGGAAAACTTAGCATACACAGATAAAATTCAACGGGAACTTTTTTTCCATTGGGCAGAAAAAAATGTGCAACACATTGATTTTATCTTTCATCTTGGCGCCCGCACCGATTATTTTTCTACCGATAATGACATTTTTGAAGCATTAAATATAGATTTTTCGCAAAGAATTTGGAGTTTTGCAGCTACTAAGCGTATTCCGTTAATTTATGCCTCTTCTTATTTAACAAACACAATACTTCCCTCCTCCCACCTCACACCTCTCACCTCTCACCTCACACCTCCCACCCTCTCTCTATACGCAAAATATAAATATATTTTCGATAAATGGGTTGAAAAACAACACCAAACGCCACCTTTTTGGGCAGGGCTGAAATTTTTTCAGGTATATGGCAAAAATGAAGCGCATAAGGCAGAAAATGCTTCTATTGTGCATAAAATCTACCAAAAATATGCAGAAAATGCAACTTTAATTTATGCAGAAAAAAATGTCATTCAAGATTATATTTGTGTGAATGATGTAGCTAAGGTACTCTACTATTTTATGAATCATGCGCCGCAAAGTGGTATTTATGAGGTAGGCACAGGTTTTGCCCGCCCGTTGCAGGCAGTAATAGAAGCTATAAATAAAGCGGTGAAACCGGAGCAAAAACTTGTTTTAGAGTACCAAAAAGAAGATTCTTTTGTTTTTCAGGCTGATCTTATGTTGTTGCGGAAATATGCTTATAAGCAGGCTTTTTTGGCGTTGGAGCGAGGGGTGAAATCTTTATATTCGCTTTCATAATGATCCTTATTGATTAATTTTAACAATTCTACTTGTATAAGTTGTTCCATCTGTAATTATCTTAACAAAATAGATTCCTGCCGGCAAATGCGAAATATCAATTTTTGTAGTGGACGAATGAATAAGTGGCTGAAGAATCAAATAATAATTGAGCTAATTCTTTTAAATTTTCTTCGCTTAAAATCAGCGGCGGCGCTATGCGCATGGCAGTGTCGCACCATAGAAACCAATCGGAAAAGAGTCCTTTTTCTAAAAACGAATGTAAGGTTTTAAAGTTGGTTTCTGCATGATGAAAATCAACGGCGATCATGAGCCCTTTTCTGCGAATTTCTTTTACGTGTGGGATTTTCCAAAGGATGGCTTCTAATTTTTCGCCGATTATTTCGGCATTTTGCCACATTTTATTTTCTGTGATTAATGTGAGATGTGCTAATGCGGCGGCGCAACACACCGGATGTCCGCCAAAAGTGGTAATATGACCCAATACGGGATTGTGCGTCAGTACGTTCATCACATTTTTGTTTGCGATAAATGCTCCCAGCGGCATGCCGCCTCCGAAGGCTTTTCCCAAAAGCAGGATATCGGGGGTAATGTTGTAATGTTCAAATGCAAAGAGTTTTCCGGTGCGCCCGAGCCCCGTTTGAATTTCATCTGCAATAAGCAAAGTGTTGGTTTTTTCGCAACGTTGTTTTAATTTTTGCCAATATTCGATGGACGCCATTCGCACGCCGGCTTCTCCCTGAATAAGTTCTACGATGATGGCGGCGGTTTTCTCTGTAATGTTCTGCAAATCTTCTTCTACTCCGAAACGAATCGCTTTTGTATCAGGCAAAAGTGGATGGAAAGCGCTTTTGTAGCCTTCATTTCCCATCATGCTCATGGCGCCGTGCGAGCTTCCGTGGTAGGCGTTCTCGAAATGGATCAATTCGGTACGACCGGTGTAGCGCTTGGCTAACTTTAGCGCACCCTCTACGGCTTCAGAGCCGGAATTGTCAAAGAATACCGAATTTAACGAGTCCGGTAAACAAGCGCAAAGTTTCTCTGCCAGCTCTACTTGGGGTTGTTGTATCAATTCGCCATATACCATCACGTGCATATATTTGTCCAACTGCGCTTTTACCGCATTGATGATGGCAGGATGCGAATGCCCCATGTTGCATACGGCAATACCGGAGATGAGGTCTAAGTATTTTTTTTCGGCTGTGTCGTAAAAATAAACCCCTTCGGCGCGCGCTATTTCAATGGCAACGGGCTCGTTAGAGGTTTGGGCGATGTGCTTATAAAAAGAAGCTGTGAAACTGTTTTTCATCTTATAGAGATTTTTTTTGCAAAAATAGAAAAATAAAAAACATCATATTAAAATTATTATATTTTCGCGCTATCAAAATAATATCATTATGAATGTGAAAAATGAATTAATAAACCCAATTAAATTATAGTTATTATGAAAAAAGAAAAAATTATTTCAGGAAAAAATGGATTCGGTATGCTTGCCGTTCTTATTTTTATTTTTATTGCAAGTATTATAGTGCCTTCGCTTGTGGAGATTCATATATCCGGAAGCGTAGGAGTGTATTGGTTGTTTTTTATTTTCTTTACGATTGCGTCGTCGCTTATGGGCATAGGGCTTTCAATCATTAAACCCAACGAGGCATTAGTCATCACTTTCTTTGGAAAGTATCAGGGAACTTGTACAAACAACGGCTTTTTCTGGTTCAACCCTTTTACAGTTCGTACGCGCATTTCTGTTCGTGCGCGCAACGTGAACGGCGATCAGATTAAAGTGAACGACAAAATGGGAAATCCCATTCTCATTGGCATTGTTTTGGTGTGGAAGGTGGAAGATACCTACAAAGCCTCTTTTGATGTGGATGATTATGTAAGGTTTGTGGATGTGCAAAGCGAAGCTGCCGTGCGCAACCTGGCAGGCTCTTATCCTTATGATAACCTTGAAGATGAGCATGCCGAAATTACGCTGCGCGGTGGCGGCGAAGAAGTGAACAACATGCTGGAAGCTGCTTTAACAGAGCGTCTTGCCATTGCCGGAATTAAGGTCATTGAGGCGCGCATCAGCAACTTGGCGTATGCGCCCGAAATTGCCGGCGCCATGCTGCAACGCCAACAGGCAACTGCCATTGTAGCTGCCCGTTACAAGATTGTGGAAGGCGCGGTAAGTATGGTAGAATTAGCGCTGAAACAGCTGTCGGAGAAGAAAGTAATAGATTTGGATGACGACAAAAAAGCCGCCATGGCAAGCAATTTAATGGTAGTGTTAACCTCCGACCGCTCAGCTTCACCGGTGGTAAATGCCGGCACATTGTATAACTAATATGGCAACAGAGAAAAAATCGTTTATTATTAGAATTGACGCGGAAACATTGGCAGCCGTTGAAAAATGGGCTGCCGATGAGTTCCGTAGCACAAACGGGCAAATTGAATGGATTTTGTCGGAAACCCTCAAAAAAGCCAAACGAGGTAAAGCTCAAAAAGAGACATTGCCGTCAGTTTCAACTGACGGATAAATAGAGAAACAAGCAAAAATGGCTTTAGCCAAAATTATTATTAGCAAAAAAAGTATATTTTCGCGCCTTCTTTTTAGGGCGGGATGTAGCGCAGCCCGGTAGCGCGCTTCGTTCGGGACGAAGAGGCCGCAAGTTCGAATCTTGTCATCCCGACCACCTAATAGGTTCCGTAGCTCAATGGATAGAGCAACTGCCTTCTAAGCAGTAGGTTACTGGTTCGATCCCAGTCGGAATCACGGTTTATGTGCCATTGCGGACTTGACCACCCCCGTCATTGCGGGCTTGACCCGCAATCCCGTAAAGCAGAAGGGGATTCCGCGTCAAGCACGGAATGACTGCAGGATTCTTCGCATGCCACTTTCAATGTCCCCGTAATCTAACATCTCTTTCCCAACATAGATAAAAAAAAGTTTAAGTTGCTTATCGTTTTGCGTAATAAATTCTTCAAATATCTTTTTGTAATTCAAACGATACGCCTCCCGCATCCTGCGCTTTAAAGTATTTCTATCCACCGCACGTTTAAACATCTTCTTGGGAACGGTAAAAGCCGCACGAATATCGCACGAATTTTCTGTTGCGTCTGAAAATGAATAGTAACATTTTAACGGATAAGCTATCACAAATTGATTTTCATGATACAATGCCTCTATTTCTAAAGAAGATTTTAGCCGGTCATGCTTACGCAGCGTGTTTCTCAATGTACTATCTGCGGCGTGTGGCATATTCTTTTAAGAAGACTTCAAGGGCAGCGGTAATGGTGGGGTATTGTTTGGTGGGCGCTTCCACATGCAATTCCCAGCCGGCTTCTCTTACGGCATTGGCGGCCGCGGCGCCCATAGCGCCAAAAGCCATTTCGCCTTGCACAAAATTGGGGAAATTGGCCTTTAAAGAGGCAATGCCCGCCGGACTGAAGAAAACGATCATGTCGTACTTCGACAAATCAACGTCATGTATTAAATCTGCCGGCTCGGTGCTAAAACAAACCGCTTGCGTGTATTTTATGTTGTGTTTATCAAAAAATTCGACAAATTGTGTTCCCATTGAATCTGCACCGCAAGGAATCAAATAGTTATGCGCTTTATTTTTCAATAATAAATCAAAAACACTGGAGGGGTTGTTGTTTTTTCCAAAAAAGATTTTACGCTTACGATAGGGAATATATTTTTGAAGATAATGCGCCGCCATGTCGGTCATACAGTAGTATTTCATCTCGTCGGGCATCTCTATTCTCAATTCTTTTAACAACATAAAAAATTGATCAATAGTGGTTGTACTTGAAAAAACAACGGCAGTATGGTCTAAAATGTTGATTTTTGATTTACGAAAATCAATACCTGAAATACTGTGAATCTTAAAAAACTTGTAGAAATCGAATGAAACACAATATTTTCGTTTTAAATCGGCGTATGGTGATTTTTCAAAATCTGCCGGCGTTATTTGAGAAACTAGAATATTCTTAATCTTCATGTGCAGAAAAAGGATAAGGATTAAACGATATTATAGGTTAATAATGAGGAGTTTAATGAGTAGCAGGTAGGGTAAAATTTCAAGGCTGCAAAAATATATAAAAAAATGAATTCGACTCACCCCATTTATACTCCTCAAAAAACTAATGAAAAATGCAAGAAATATCACCAGAAAGAAAGGAATATAAACATAAAAAATGAGTTCCGGCGTACGAACATACCACACCATAGGAATAATGAGTATTAAAAATAAGGCATTGTAAAATTGGTACAAGGCTTTCATTGTGGTATATAAATATCTTTGTTCCTGATAGTTAAAAATGGAAGTAAAATACCATAAAAAAAGTCGTGACAGTAAAAAAACTGCCATTGCTCCTCCGCACGCCATTCCATAAATTTGCAAAGGTGAATAAGTTACTAGCCATTCGGGTGCATAGAATTGAATAAAAACCAACACTAAAGAAGGGAATCCTAATAAACATAATAGCATGGAATAGAGATAAATACGTTCATTCGCCAATTTCCCTTCCCGAAATAGTTGTTGAAGGTAGCGCACGGAGAACAACGCACGCAACATCAACAATCTTTTTCTTCTGTAGAATACAAAAGATATCGCAATAAACAATAGCCCAACAAGTAAGCTAAGGGTGATAATATTATTCGTATCCAATGGGAGGACTATTTAACAATCAGTTTTTTGGCAATAGAAATACGGTTTTTACTTTCAATAGCATAGAAATAAACGCCCGGCTTTACATCTGAAATATCAATGGTAATATTATTTTCGTAATCGTTTAGCGGAATATTCATGACCATAGCTCCCATAATATTTCTAATTACTAAGCAATTTTTATCGTTTTTATCGGCGAGTGTATAAGATACGTTAATTTTTGAATGAGCAAGAGCAGGGTTAGGAAATGCCGAAAGCGACACATTCTCAGGTTTTTGCCCTATTATTCCCACAGGTTGCATGTCAATTTCAACAAGAAGCGTCATTTTATCACTTTCGTCTTTTTCCGACCAAAATTCAAGCTTAAATTTACTTATTCCGAAATGGCAGTAGCAGGTATCCGGTACTATATGTAATGCGTAACTTTCAGTGCCTTCCATAATCGTCCAGTCAATGGCGAACACGTTACTTGGAGGGCAAATTCCGAAACATACATAAGCATCCATTCCGTCAATTAATACAATGTTCGTACGCATCGTTTTCATCAGTAATTCAACTGCCGTAAGGTTTTCTATTGTAATATCTACAACATATTCTCCAAACATCAAATTATCTTTAGTGATGGTGGCAACAATGGTGTGTCCATCGGTATATGGATTTCCTTCGTTATCGGTAAGTTGAAATTTTTGAGCATAACCTAAAAAGGATATGCCGGCAAATAATAGAATGAGTAGTCTTTTCATAATGTTTAATTTTTTATCGCAATTTTTTCGGTTTTTGTCATGCCCGATGTCGTTTTTATTTGTAAGAAATAGACACCTGCACTGATATCTTTCGTATTAATTTTAACAATATCACCTGCGGCTGCTACATTTTTAACAAGTTGTCCGGAATTATTATAGAGAGCTATTGATTCTATTTCAACGCCTTCTACAAATAAATAATCATTAGCCGGATTGGGATAAATTTTGAACTTATTACTAAGCTCATTAACTCTCAAGATGGTTATTGTTGTTTCTATAATATTGAATTGACATTCTTCAACAACAGCCAAAAGGCCATACGTATGTTCTCCTTCCGGAACATTTTCGTGGATATATTCTTTTGATGTAATATTTTCTGCAAGTACTTCTCCGTTAAAGAAGAGCGTAAAGCTATGTGGGTCAGTATAATCAGCCTCCCATGTTAAAACAACAGAGGTATCTTCCTGTTGTGCGGAGAAATTTTCAGGGTCTTCGTCACATATTGTAATGGTTGTTTCGGCAATATTAGAGCTGCACCCATCTGCCATTGCACGTACCCCGTAGGTATATGTTCCGGCAGTAACATTTTCATGAGTAAAAGTTGTGGTGGTTATATTTTCTTGCAGTAACACGCCATTGCAGTATAAAGTATAAGTGTTTGCAGCGCTTACATTGTCCCATGTTAAAATAACAGAGGCGCCTTCTTGTTGTGCGGAGAAATTGCCGGGAGCTGCGACCTCACAGTCAGACAAGAAATTACTGTTGAAAATATACTTTGAGGCATAGTCTTGTACAAGAACATGAACTTCTAAATCGTCCATTTCTTCAACATTAGTAGAAGACATATTAAAAGTGTGCTGAAAGAATTTTGTTCCTCCCGCTTGCAGAGTTATGGTTTCACCATTTGCATTGGGCAGCATTTTCATCATGACATGGAAAAACTCCGTTTCGCCGTTAGAGCCTTTATTTCCGGTTGTTCTCTTTTCATTTACAATTACATATAATCTTGCCTCGGGAATGTCAATGTAAGAATCAACCTGGCCGGTTACCATGATATTGTTTCCATCAATAGAAAAACTTCCGGAAATATCAATAAAAGCGGGCTCATTCAAAGCATTGTTAAAATTAGATTGGTTTACACTTGCAATGGTTTTTCCATTAAAAAAGATAGTGGGTACGGCGTTTACTGCATAATAAGTTCTTCTTACGCCGCCTTCTGCCGTATAGTAAGGATCGCCTGAGCCGGGCCAGTTCATTTGATATTTTGTAATACCGAATTTGCCCGGATTGTTAGCCAAAAGAGTTTTCATTTGAGCATTAGGACTTACACACGGTCCACAAGTTGAGCTCGTAAAGTGTTCTATACAAACCCGGCGGTTTCCTGTGTGGGTAGCCGCAAAGAAATCTTTAGTTAAAACATTATTATCCGGATTATCATCTACAACGCCATTAACTTTCAATATTTCTACTTTTAGTGTATAGGAGCCGGGCTCTACCGATGCCTGTTGTGTAAAAGAGAGGGTTTTGGTGTTTATTGTTTGAAGATTTACGGAAGAAAATGTTTCAATAACCGGCGGAGCGTCATTAAATTGATAGCTCATTTCAAGTGTGTTGATTGTTGTAAGTCCTGTGTTAAAGAGATCTACACTAATGGTATGATTTCCCGCTAAATTATAGAGAGAAGTGTTTATTGTGGATACCGTGGCATCGTTATTATGTCTTGAGAGTAGCATAATATTATCGAAATAGTAATCATTCATATTATAACTACTTCCATTGAAGAACAAACAGAATTGAAATGTTGAGGATCCTACATCGGCTGTAGAAATAACTTCCGTAATTTTACCTTTATGAGTGCTTGAGAATGATTTTTGAAAAGCAAGATTCCAGGTTGCTCCGCCATTGCTTGTAGTTTCGATTCCGATTGTAGTGGATCCTTGATAATTATCAAGGTA
>WQWP01000033.1 GCA_009787485.1 Lentimicrobiaceae bacterium
ACCGCCTTTTTGAAGAAAAACAGTTGCGAAACATTAATCCTTTGCGGAGATATTATTGATGGCTGGGCGCTCATGCGGAAAAAAAACAAATGGAAACGGCGTCATACAAACTTCTTTAAAGCGCTTTTAGATATTCAACACACCACCAAAGTTGTTTATGTACGTGGCAATCACGATGATTTTATGGATAGCGTTTTGCCGTTAAAATTTGCAAATATTGAAATCGTGCGAAGTTATATCCACACAAGTGGCGATAAAAAATATTATGTAATTCATGGAGATATTTTCGACAAAGTTACTTCTTGTTATACCTGGCTCGCAAAATTAGGAGATATTGGATATTCTATTTTACTGAGAATTAACGATTCCTATAATAGAAAACGGCTAAGAAACGGATTGCCATATCGTTCCATCGGTAAAAAAATAAAGAATAAGATAAAAGCCTCTGTTTCATACATCAGCAATTTTGAAACCCACCTTGCCGTGGTGGCTAAAAAGAAAAAATGCCATGGCGTTATTTGTGGACATATACATCATCCTGAAATTAAAACATTTCCTCAAAACAACATACTTTATCTTAATGCCGGCGACTGGGTAGAATCTTTGTCTGCATTAGTGGAAAATTTTGAGGGAAGATGGAGCATTTATCGTTACGAACAAAGATTAAAATCGGAACTATGAAATATTTGTTTATTGTACAGGGAGAGGGGCGCGGGCACCTCACACAGGCTATTTCGCTTTCGCAAATACTGAGACGCCACGGACATGAAATCGTAGAAGTATTGGTGGGAAAAAATTCTAATAGCGAAATTCCTGAATTTTTCGTAGATAAAATAGGCACGAAGGTGCATAAATTTGACACTCCTGCTTTTGCACTTTCCACTTCTGAAAAGAAAATTAAGATTTGGAAAACCATTATATCTAACGTTACCCTCGGAAAACTTAAAAAGTATTATAAAAGCACAGAATTTATTCACGAAAGAATAAAAAAATGCAAACCCGATGCGGTAGTAAATTTCTATGATATGATGGCAGGTTGGACAAACTTCATCTATCGAGAAACCACGCCTTTTATTAATCTTGGGCACACATTTTTAATTGACCACCCAGATTATACCATTCATTCAAAAAATAAGCATGAAAAATTATTACTAAGAATAAATAATGCTTTATGCTCGATAGGCGCAACGAAAATATTAGCGCTTTCCTTTTATCCCATGCAAAAATACCACAGAGGAAACATGATTGTAGTTCCGCCGTTGATGCGCGAGGAGGTAAAGAAATTAAACCCAATTAACGGAGAATTTATTTTAGGCTATATGGTACGAAACGGTTATCTTAACGAGGTAAAGCAATGGCATAGAAAAAACCAACATGTTGAATTACACATTTTCTCTGATAAAAATGAAATTGAATTAAATCCCAACTTTGTAATGCATGGAATTGATGATGAGGTGTTTTTGTATTATCTGGAAAAATGCAGCGGGTATATTACCACTGCGGGCTTTGAATCTATATGTGAAGCCATGTATTTGGGAAAACCTGTGTTAATGGTTCCTACCCATCTTGAACAAGAAATAAATGCTGCCGATGCTGTTTTGGCAGGCGCCGGCATATCATCAAACAGTTATGATATTGGAAAACTTTTAGAATATATTGAAAGTGCACCGGAAAAATCAGACACTTTTAATAAATGGGTGGACAGTGCGGAGGAGATATTTTTACATCAACTTACTACAATATAAACATGAAGCACATAAACAACCGTGAATTGAGTTGGCTGCTATTTAATGAGCGCGTTCTGCAAGAAGCTCAAGATGAAAATGTTCCTTTGATTCAGCGCTTGCGGTTTTTGGGCATTTTTTCCAATAATCAGGATGAATTTTTTAAGGTAAGAGTAGCTAACCTCATCCGTTTGGCAGGATTAAAAAGCAAGAAAATAGACTTAAAAACAGACCGTTTTTCCCCGAAAGAATTACTTTCTTTAATATATAAGCGCATTGATTGTGCACAAAACAGTTTCCTCAATACTTATGATGAAATCATTGAGAAGTTGCAAAATTACAACATACATATTGTTAATGAAGAGCAAATTACGGAAGAGCAGAAAGATTTTTGCAGAGATTATTTCATTTCAACGATACGCGTTCGTTTAGTGCCTTTAATGATTAGAAAAAGCGCTGAAATGCCTTTCCTTCCTGATGGAAAAAGCTATTTAGCTGTTAAAATGTTGAAGGAAGGAAAAATGAATGTAAGATATTCTATCATACAACTCCCTGTAAGTGCGTCATGTCCACGATTTGTGGTGCTGCCTTCCAAAAACGACAGCACCGATATTATTTTTTTAGATGATATTATTCGAATGTTTTTAGACGATATGTTTTTTATGTTTAACTACGACACCATATCGGCGCACTCCTTTAAAATTATGCGTGATGGAGAATTGAATTTAGATGATGATGTGTTTAAAGGATTTGTAGAAAAAATAGAGCAAGGAATAAATGACCGCACACGGAGCAGAGCGATTAGACTGGCGTATGATAAAAATTTGCCCCACGATTTTTTAAAGCTATTGATAAATAAATTTGAATTAAATTCTTCTATTGAATTAGAAGCCGGTGGAAAATACCACATGCTCCGTGATTTAATGAAATTTCCCAAACTATCGCCAAAATTAGAAAACCATACTATTAATCCTCTGTTTCATAAAGCAATAAATCCTTGTGAAAGTATATTAAAGGTAATTAAAAAGCAGGATATTCTTTTAGCTTATCCCTATCATACTTTTAAACATTTGCTTGATTTTTTGCGCGAAGCAGCTATGGATCCCCGCGTGGAATCTATTTTTATTACGCTGTACAGAACGGCTGAACATTCCAAAGTGATTAATGCGCTGCAAAATGCCGCTAAAAATGGAAAGAACGTGGTGGTAGTGATTGAATTGAAAGCGCGTTTTGATGAAGAAAATAATATTGATACAACTACCGAATTACAAGAAGCCGGCGTTAAAGTAATTCATTCAACGGAAACTTTAAAAGTGCACTCAAAATTATTGTTGGTAGAAAGAAGAGAAGGTAAAAGTGAAAATAAGGGCTATCTGTATGTAGGAACCGGCAATTTTAATGAAAAGACAGCGGAAATTTACTCCGATTTTGGTTTATTTACATCCGATCAGGAATTGGTAAAAGATGCACGAAAAATATTTGATTTTCTCGCCAATACACATACCCGGCATGGATATAAACATTTTTTGGTTTCCCCATATTATATGAGAAAGCAAATAGAAACGATGTTGGATAATGAAATTAGATATGCCAAAGCAGGAAAAGAAGCCTATTTTTATGCCAAATTCAATTCCTTAACCGATGAAAAGATGATCATGCACTTATATAAGGCAAGTAAAGCAGGAGTGAAAATTCGTTTAATGATCAGGGGAGCGTGTTGCCTTCAATCGCAAATAAAAGACCTCAGCGAAAATATTGAGGTAAGAAGCATCGTTGATAAATACTTGGAACATGCCAGAATGATTATTTGCTGCAACCATAACAAACCGAAAAGCTACATTCTCAGCGCCGATTTGATGACCCGCAACCTTGACAGACGCATTGAAGTGGGCGTGCCCATATTTGATAAAAAAATTCACAATACCTTAAGTGATATTTTTGAAATTCAATGGAAAGATAATGTGAAATCGAGAACATTAATCAATACGGGAGAATATATTTACGTGGAAAATGCAGAGAGTGAGCCTCCTGTTCAAAGTCAAAATGTTTTATATGAATATTTTAAGTTGAAAAATGATTAAAGAAACGATTGCCGGAATTGATATTGGCTCCAATGCCATTAGGCTGCTCATCAATTATGTTGAAAAAGAGCGAGAAACGACTACATTTAAAAAAGCGCTTTTTATTCGTGTTCCTTTAAGACTGGGAGAAGATGTTTTTACATACAAGAAAATAAGCACTGAAAAAACGACTAAGCTTTGTAAAGCGATGCGCGCTTTTTCTGAATTAATGGAAGTATATGATACTCATAAATTTAAAGCATGTGCCACCAGCGCCATGCGTGAAGCGGTAAATAACAAAGAGATTATTAAATTAATAAAACAAATCTCCGGAATAGACGTAGAGATTATTTCCGGCGCCGAGGAAGCCAAGTATGTTTTTGCTGCTACTTCATTAGAATCCAATCCTATCATTGATAAAAGCAAATCGTGCCTTTATGTTGATGTAGGTGGAGGAAGTACCGAACTCATTATTTATAATGAGCAACAAAAAAAAATTATATCAGAGTCATTTCCCATAGGAACTGTACGCATGTTATCTAACTCTGTTCAAGGTAGTGAATGGCAGTATTTTAAACACCGACTCAAAAGCATAGCAACTACATATAATCCTGCATGTATTATAGGTTCGGGAGGAAATATAAACAAAATTTTCAAAATACTTGGCAAAAAAGAACAGGAACTGATTACCTGTACCGAAATAAAATCGCTGTACGATAAAATCGTGGAAGTGTCTTATGAAGACCGTATTAAAAACATGAAATTAAATGAGTATCGTGCGGATGTGATTGTTCCTGCGCTTAAAATTTTCCTTACCGTGTGCAAACAATGTAATATTGAGCAAATTATGGTGCCCAATGTGGGGCTTGCGGATGGGATTATACGGCAGCTGGCGCGGGGGTAAATCTTCTCTCTTTAAACAACGAAATATTATCGTACCATTTTTATAAACATCATTTAATATTTCCGTAAATATCACTTAATATCTTACAAGCATTTTTGCACTCAAATTAAATCAAATAAAAAGAAACAATGAAAAAAATCAAAAAATTCTTAGCAATGGCTGCAATGGCAGCAGTGGCTGCAATGGTAGTGGTAACACTCGTAGGTTGTAAAAAAGATTGTAAATTAAACCCTAAGGAAGGTTATGTGATTGTTGGCGAAGGCGAAGACTGCTTTTATGAAGCATTAGTGTTGGATGGCGTACACGGAAGCGTTTCAGGTGTGTGGAAAGCAGGGACAACGGTAACCATTACCGACCAAGTTTGGGTTGAACATGGAAAAAAACTTATCGTTGAAGAAGGGGTAACCATTCTTATTCAAGATGGAAGTGCGAACGCATCGAATGCTCCTATCGAGTTTTTCGTAGATGGTAGTCTTCTTTTGAAAGGAACTGCAAGCAAACCTATTTTGGTTACCGTAGCCGATGCAAGCAAACGTACATTTGCAAACAGATACGCCGGTTTATGGGGCGGCTTCGTTGGTGGAAATGATTTTCAGGAATTATTGTTCAACTATGTTACCGTTGAATTTACAGGCGCTTTGTGTCAACCAAATTCTCAATCGGTTTTAGCAGGAATCAATGAAGCTGACAAAGACAGAACAGCACAAATTTTGACGAACAATCCTACCGGAAAAATCGTAGTAATGAACAGCACGTTCCGCTATGCCGAATCAGATGCAATGTATTTTATGGGTGGTCAAGCCATTGTTATGAATAACATCATTCACACAATCGGTCAAACGGATAATGACGGTATCAATATGAAAGCCGGTGTTAAAGTTGATATTGCTTACAATCTTATGTTTTCGGTTAACTCAAACGGCATGAAACTTTCATCATCAGGTCAATCTCCGGAAAGATCTCAAGCGTTAATTCGTGCTTACAATAACACGATTGTAAATTCCGGTTGGCGTCGTGTAAAAAATGTTAAAGGAGGCTCAATCTTCTTAGAAAAAGGCGCTTTGGCAAGTGTTTACAACAATTTGATTTTAAACAGCAAAATGATGGCAAAAACGCCGAAATGGAACAATCCAAGTCCGGCTGACGGCGCTGATCATGGCTCTATTCTTGACTATAACTTCTATGCTTCAGGTACGCAAACGATGATTGGACACCCGCTTTTAACCGTAGATGGCGTAACTATCGAATCGGCTTTCGCAGGATATACTATGACAGACAACGATTATTGGCATGATGGCCGCAATGGCACGCCGGCTTTGGAACAAAACAGCCTTATTGCAACCGGTTTAGGGCAACCTGAAATCTCTTTTAGAAACTTCGGATTTAACACTGTGCCTTTGTGGGAAGATCAGTATAATTCAAGTTGGGATTTCCGCGTAACATCAGCAGATTCTCCTGTTCTTGTTGGTGCAAACGGAAAAACTCCTCGCAGTAATTTTGGCGGCAATTATGCTCCTTATTTTTCAGGTAGCGGCTTGACTATTGATGGTCAAACATATAGATCGCCTGCTCCTAAGGCTCAATACGGAGCTTTCGGAAACTAAACAAAAGCAGTATAGAGAACAGGGGGAAATATTTGATTTTCCCCTGTTTTTTTGTTAATTTTGCCAAATAAAAACATCAAACAAAATGAAAAAACTAATTCTATTACTTTCGTTCCTCGCCATAACCTTTGGAGGATATGCACAAAAAACGTCTGAAACCATCAATTTCATTGTTGCTTCGGATATGGGACGACATGGAAAATCGGAGCAAAAAAACATCGCAGAAATTATGGCACGTTTTGTTGAACAGAATAAGGTTGAGTTTCTCGCAGTTGCCGGAGACCCCATTCACGATGATGGTGTAAAAAGTACCGACGACGAGGAATGGACGCTGAAAATTGAAAATGTTTATACCGCACCTTCTCTTCACGCAATTCCCTGGTATGTAGTTTCAGGCAATCACGAATACAACGGAAGTGTGCAAGCCATTTTGGATTATTCAACTATCAGCGAACGCTGGAACGCACCTGCACGTTATTTCGCCCAAAAACACACGATTGGCACAACAGGACAAAAAGCCTTGTTTGTGTACATTGATACACCACCATTGATTGATAAATATCGCAACAACGGTAAATATTCCGATGCCGGAGCGCAAGATATGGAACAGCAATTGCAATGGCTCGATTCGGTTTTAATGGTTTCAAATGACCTTTGGAAAATTGTGATTGGGCACCACCCTGTTTACGCAACCACCAACAAAGATGAAGAAGAAAGAACAGATATGCAGCTGCGTGTTGGAAAAATTTTAGAACATCGTGGAGCGGATGTTTATATTTGCGGGCACATTCACAATTTTCAACATATCAAACCCGAAGGTAGTAATGTGCATTATGTGGTTAATTCCTCCGCCTCAAACTCTCGCAAAATTCACGAGCCGAATTTTCAAGGATTAATTTTCGGCAATGCCGATCCGGGGTTTACGTCGTTTTCAATTAGCGAAAAAATATTGAGTTTTTCGTTCATCAATCATCAAAATGAACAGATTTATAGTTATACGATTGTCCGGCTATAGCATACAACCCAACAGTTCCGCCGCCGCCTTAAACGCCGCCTCCCCGGTTTTATTCCCCGTCATCATGTTGGCGATTTCTGCAATGCGTTCCGACCCTGCAATTTTTTTGATTTTGGTTACCGCTTTCTCGTTTTCAACATCCTTGTAAACAAGATAATGAACGTTGGCTTGCGCAGCAATTTGCGGTAAATGCGTAATGGTTAACAATTGGCGTTGTAAAGAAACCTCGCGCATTACTTCCGCTACTTTGCTCGCCATGCTTCCGGAAACGCCCGTATCTATTTCATCGAAAATAACGGTAGGCATAAAAGAAGCGGCTGAAATGATGGATTTGATAGCCAGCATGATACGCGATAACTCTCCGCCCGAAGCGGTCTTTTCTACCGGCGCCAACGGCATCCCTTTGTTCGCTGAAAATAAGAACAAAACCGCATCTGTACCTGTAGCCGTAAAAGAAGGCTGTGGAATGATTTCTGCTTTAAAAACAGCATCCGGCATGCCCAAAAGTGTTAGTTTTTTTTCAATCTCTTTCTCAAATAAAAGGGCAGATTCTTTTCTTTTTTCGGACAAGTTTTTTGACAGCAACATGGTTTTTTCTGTCAATATTTCATACTCTTTTTGCAAGGTTTCGATTTGTGTTGCCAAATTTTCAAATTGAGATAACTTTTCGTCAATTTGTTGCAATTTTTGTAATAAATCTTCTACATTTTTAACATAGTGCTTTTGTTGAAGCCGGAATAAAGTATCCAATCTATTCTCACAACGTTCTAATTCTTCGGGGTTTACCTCAACTGTTTCTTCTTTTCCGGCTATTTCAAATGCGATGTCTTTCGCCTCTACTAAAATCGCATCCAATCGTGTGGCAAAATCGTTAATTTTTTCATCGAAATTTGCGATAGACAAGCAAGCATTTTTTGCTTCATTCAATTGTTGGATGCAGTTTCCTTCTTGCTCCGATAAGGTTTGTAATGCGTTATATAACTGCATTTTAATTTCTTCTGCATTTTTTAAAAACGAAATTTGTTGTTCCAATTCGTCCTGTTCTCCTGCAAACAAATTTGCCTCATGCAATTCATCACTTTGAAATATTAAAAAATCTTTCTCTAAAGCTTCACGCGCTGCCTTTTCCTGAGCCTCTCCAAGCTCTTTTTCAATCTTTTTATATTGATGAAAAACTTGTTGATAGGATAAAACGTTTTCCCTTAATAACGCAAAATCATCTATGGTTTGCAATCGAAATTCCGGTTTATTTAACAATAAATGATGATGTTGAGAATGGATATCTACCAATTGTTCGGCAAGATCTTTCAGGATGTTAAGGGTAACCGGTGTATCGTTTACAAACGCTCTGGATTTTCCGTTTTCTAAAATCTCCCGTCTCAAAATCATAGATTTGTCGAAATCAAGATCATTCATCTCAAAAAATGATTCCAAATTGAGGTGTTGAATATCAAATTCTCCTTCTACAATACATTTTCTCTCAGTGTTATACAAAACGGATGTATCGGCACGGGCGCCCAAAATGAGCGAAAACGCGCCGATAAGTATGGATTTTCCCGCACCTGTTTCTCCGGTTATTGCGGTAAATCCTTTATCAAACGACAAATCCAATGAATCAATCAGGGCATAATTCTCAATGTGCAGAGCGCGTAGCATGCTAATTTTGTTGATTTATTGCTTCGTATTTCTGAGCATTAGACGGGTCTATCTGTTCATAATCTGAATAACTTGTTGTTTTTCAGACGGGCTTCCTTCTTTAAAAATATTGATAATTTCCTGTTGTTTGGTTTGCGTAAGAATCGTCATCAAAAACAATGCAGATTTTTGTTGATTAACTTGTTGCAACAACTTGAGTGACTCCAAGATAGCCGCCCGTCCCACATCGGGAGAATCTGCCATCACATCCAAACCCAATCTGTGATATTGATATAAAAAATCGTGAAATTTACTGTACGAGCTATTTGTAAAGTTCTCCATTAACCAATAGCGGTTTTGCTGTGATTCGCCCAATCCAAACGCCTTCCATCCGGGCTCAACAGCCGATTGATTAAGACTGATAATACTCTGACACTTGGTGAAATATGGCGCGCCGCCGTTCAAAGAAAAAGTATCGAAATCAACAGCTAAAAACAGATTCAAATAAAAAGCAATGAGCGAAGTTAACTGAGAAAGGCTACTGCCTTCGGCATACTCCAACGGGTCTCCATCCACATAAGCAAATCGAACGCTTTTGTCTTGAAAATTAAGCACGGATGTTTTATAATTTGACTTGAAAACGGGGCGTTGCAGCTGCAAAGTCATGGTGGCATCAAATATATCGCCGGATTGTTTAGACAAATTTATAAGAATCGAACATTCAATGCGTTCATCCATTTTCAATGTATATTGGCACCATTTTCTGTCGTTTACAAATTTGTACAACTCTTGCTGAAGCTGGTTAAATTTTTCGTAATTCGTTCCGGCAATGGTTTGGGAATTAATCGCAATGTTACACCGGAAATCTTGCGCCCCAAGTTGAAAAACGGCGGCTGCAAAAAATAGGGCTATGATTAGTTTTTTCATTGTTGTATAATGTTTTTTTAAAAAACGTGTGCGCCGGTTTTTTATTTTACGTGAGAAAGTTAATCTTCCGGAAACAAAGAATCCACAAACTCAGCACGGTTAAACATTTGAATTTGTTCAATTTTTTCCCCTACGCCGATATACTTTACGGGAATGCTGAATTGGTCGGAAATGCCAATTACTACGCCGCCTTTTGCTGTGCCGTCTAATTTTGTGATAGCCAGTGCGTTTACTTCCGTGGCTGCGGTAAATTGTCGTGCCTGTTCAATGGCGTTTTGTCCGGTAGAGCCGTCTAACACTAACAATATTTCGTGCGGCGCCTCCGGTATTTGCTTTTGAATCACGTTTTTAATTTTTGAAAGCTCTTTCATCAGCGGGATTTTGTTGTGCAAACGACCGGCGGTATCAATGATCACCACATCGGCTTTTCGCGAAATGGCGGAGGCTACGGTGTCGTAAGCTACTGCGGCAGGGTCGGCGCCCATCTTTTGCGTAATAATCGGCACGCCGGCTCGTTCTGCCCAAATCTCCAACTGATCTACGGCGGCTGCCCGGAAAGTATCGGCAGCACCCAGCATTACATTGTAACCCTTTTGCTTAAACTGATGTGCCAGCTTTCCAATCGTGGTGGTTTTGCCCACGCCGTTTACGCCCACTACCATAATGATGTATGGCAAATCGCTTTTGGGAAGCTCAAAATCTTCCAAATTATCCACATTGTTATCCATCAACAAATCTATAATTTCTTCTTTCAAAATTGTGTTTAACTGAGCTGTGCTGATGTACTTATCTCTGGAAACGCGGGCTTCAATGCGGTCAATAATTTTTAACGTTGTTTCTACGCCTACGTCGGAGGCAATCAAAATCTCTTCCAAATTATCCAGCACCTCATCGTCCACTTTCGATTTTCCGACTACTGTTTTGGCTAATTTTTGAAAGAAGTTTTCTTTCGATTTTTCAAGAACCTGATTCAGTTCTTCTTTTTTGTCTTTAGAAAAAAATGAAAACAATCCCATAACTAAATTTTTCGCGAAAATATGGTTTTTTCAGCACAGAGGCACGGAGGGCACAGAGAAGCACAGAGAAACACAGATAATAAATTTCGATAAAATGAGTTTAAAATATTAAAGCAAAAATATGGCACATAGCCTTATAGATTACGACCCCAAAATATTGCTTGCTTTGAGCGAGAGCTTAAAAGGCGACGCTAAGTTTACCGATTTTTTGTTTCAAAACGGATATCCGGAGTTGGCGGCTTTTTCCGCGGCGGTTCATTCCAATACGGAAGCGTTGCATTGGCTGTTAAAAAGCAACTATCCCGAATTTGGCGTATTAAGCAATGCTATTGATGGTGAAGCAAATGCCATAATGTGGCTTCAAAAAAACAAGTTGGATTTTTTGTCCATTTTTGCAGCGGCGTGCAGAAAAGAGGATAAAGCCATTCGTTGGTTTGTTGATAATAAGTTAGATATATTCCTCATGATGATTCGTACGATACATGATGAGTTGAAGCATCAGTCTTGGGATTCTTCGGATCCTCATCGGCGGCGGAATTAGTGGTTAGTGGTTAACGGTTAGTGGTTAGTGATAATGAGGGGGGTGAATGTGGGAGTTAAAAAAAATGTTTTGAGGTTTGGTCGTATTAAAAAAATCATATTTTTGCCGTCCCAAACAAAAAACGGTTCGGTAGTTCAGTTTGGTTAGAATACGTGCCTGTCACGCACGGGGTCGCGGGTTCGAGTCCCGTCCGGACCGCAAAAGAAATCGCTAACACTTTTAATTTCAAAATGTTGGCGATTTTTATTTTTGGATTTGCACAACATTTGCACAACTCATAATCAAAACACCCCGAACTTTGATAAATTCAGGGTGCTTTTTTCCAATTTTAAAATAATACTTTGTGGGCATTATTTCAAGTGCGAAGATATATTTTTTCTATTTCGCTTGCGCCGTCTGGAAAAATTAATGTTTATCCCTACTTTGCTGAGGTTTCATTATACCATATATGCCCGAATATGCCCCCTATACCCACCCAAAATTTTAGAAAAAGGGCGAAAAAAATAATTTAAAAAAAATAATTTTTATGTTTTGGTTGTTTAATTTTCTTTGCAAAAATAAACAATTATAAAATATTGATTTTCAGTATATTATTTTAGTTGCTAATGGGTACGGGGGGGGCTTTTCTTTTCTATTGTGGTGTGGTACAGTATAGGAATTTTTATTTTTTATGTTTTTGGCTACCAAAAAGTTATTTGTCATTTTTGGGATAAATAAGTAGAAAAATTGCTTTAAACCAACAACAAACCAAAATACAACCTAAAAAACGACCTAAATATATTATATAATAATATTAATGATGTTATATTTACGCTGTCTTTTTTTGTTTAAACTAAATCATCTATAACTACTATAATAGCAAAATTTTACTTCTGTAATTTATATACACGTAAGTTTATTTATTATTTTACTGTAATAAATTGTGGCGTTTTTTTGCAATTTTTGGAATATCCATAAAAGTTTGCGAATAACAAACGATTTTTTTTATTAAAATCTAAATGATTTGAGATGATGAAAAATTAAATTGAATGCTCCGAAATGTATTTTTTGTCGCCCATTTTTTTGAAAACTTATTAGAATTTTCTTTTTTCATTTTTTTTTGTTTGGCTTTTTGTTTGATTCCTTTTTAAGCGTTACTATGTAGGCAATTATATAGCAAATATTATAACCACTTAAAAATTAGGATAAAATAATTTTTTCAAAATAGGTTGAATAATAGAATTTAATTATATTTTTGCCGCGTATTAGCAATAATACACAGCTCCCCTTAGTTGGGAAAGACTAAGGCTTACCCCTCAAATGCAGAGGGGTTTATTATATAAAAACGTATGGAAGGGAAAAAGCAAAATGTTATAGTTTATGTAGATGGGTTTAATTTCTATTATGGGTTAAAGTCGAAAAATTGGCGAAAATACTATTGGCTTGATATGGTGAAATTTGCCGAAAAACTTTTACGCCCGCACCAACAACTTATTGAGGTGCGCTATTTTTCGGCAAAACCTACCGACCTTAATAAATCCAAACGGCAAGATGCTTTTTTTCAGGCAAATAAATTAAATTCAAAATTTTCATTACATCTTGGGAAGTATTTGACAAAGAATATTATTTGCAAGCACTGTAAAAATACAATTCATTCTTTTGAAGAAAAAGAAACAGATGTACGAATGGCAATATCCATGCTTACAGATGTTTATCAAAAAAAGTGTGATGTAACTATGATTATTTCTGCTGATAGCGACCTTGTTCCCCTAATAGAAAGCATTAGAGAAATTGACCCCGCCCATAAAATTATCATTTGTTTTCCGCCAAATCGTTATTCTTCCAATTTACAAAAATGGAGCAATGGAGTAAAAAAACTTACCGATTGGAAACTGTATGAAGAATGTTTACTTCCCGAAGCCCTAACACTGCCAAATGGTTTTGTTTTGCAACGACCGGAGAAATGGAGGTAGTGTTATTAAAAATTTTCAGTAATATTACCGGCATTAAAACAGTATCGTTAAAAGTGCGGTTTTTATGCGAAGTGGTACTCAGGTATTACTTTTTAGAGAACGTGCGAGTTTTGGGGTTACTCAACATTAAAAAACGGCATATTTTTTATATGGGTGTGCTCAGCATAAAAAAATATCTTCTATTTCGTGGAAATGCTAAAAATTGCGAACTGCACGTACCCTGTTTTCGTTTGCCTTATCTTCGCTATAATTAACTGCTCCACCTGCCCCAAAATGTACTATGGCTGCCGTTTTATCCCAAACTTCAGAAGAAGTCCAATATTTACTATTAGAAAAATTTCCAACATTTCCAATACGCGCAAATGCTTCAACTAATTCATTTGTATTTGGCAAAAACCAATCATTATATCCATTCAAAACTAAATCTTTACAAATTTTTGCAGCATAATTACCACCGCCCTGAGCTTCGACAATTCTATCTGTATTATGTTTTCCTGAGCCAAAATTCTGATATGTATCTCCTATTGTGAAATATTTACCATTATACCATTGAATACCTACACTTTGGTCATTTGGGGCAGCGACCATTCCATGCTTACCTGTTTTATCAATATAAAAAATAATTCCACCCTGATATGACTGCCCAATTTTTAGCTCCTCTTCCTCTGGTGGAGTTGGTGGCTTTGTATCCTCTTTTTCTTTCTTACACCCGATAAATACGATGCCTAAAATTACAGATAATGTAACGAGATGCTTTTTCTTGTCATCAATAAGTTTAACAAGTTTTTCGCTTTCAAAACTATCAAACATTACTACCTCCTTTCATAATTCGTTCAATATCTGATAATTTGTAGAGCACTTTTTTCCCGACTTTAACAGGAATAAGGTAATTTTCACGTGCCCAACGCCAAAGCGTACTGAGGTCAACATTCAACTTTTCAGCTGCTTGTTTGCGAAAAATGTGCTGTTCGGGCTGTTCCTTTTGTTCATAAATTGCTCGCGCACCATTTAAAATTTGGTTGGCAAAATCATTCAATTGCTCGCCCGTAAGAGAAATTGTAATGTTTGGCTGTGTAATTAAATCATTAATATTCATAATAATCAATTTTTTTTGTTTTATGGTTCGTTTGGTGGGCAGCCGTAACACTCCCCCAAACGTACCGGTGCAAAAACAAAAGCGGTTACGGTCGTTTTTGCTTTTACGGGCACAAAAAAAAATCATTGTTGGTTTACATTTTATTTTGTAAACTCCTGTAAACTTTTGCAACTTGCAAACTTCTGTACATTAAATTTTTATGGAATTTCTGATTTAACAGACCTTATTTCAATTGGCAATGCAAATGCTTTATTAACAGCCATTCGGGAGCAACCAATGTTAAACTCTCTAATAAACGTTGGCACTAATCTACTATTTGGAAGTAAATATTTTTTCTCTTCTAACGCTTTTATGTAAACTTTAACCGTTACCCCACTTTTTGTATTATCTAATTTTTCATGTAAAAAAGTCATTATTTCATATTTGTTTTTGCAAGTTAAGTAATCTTCAACAGACTTTATTCCCTTTGTTCTCTTTTGTTGAGACTTTTCAGTTGCAGTTGGCAGTTCAGCAATGTATTTTCTTGCAAGTTCAATACCTCCTACATAGTGTTCAATATCAAAAATCATTCTATCTGTTTTTAGGTAAGTTGCACAATCTTCTTGCATTTGCATAAAATCTATGCCATTTTGTAACAATAAAGCGTCTAATTGATTTGCAAAGGAAAACATCCATCCCCAAAAAACATGTAACGTTTTTTCAACATCATCTGTAGGGTCTTGCAATATTTCAAAAAAACGCTCACTAATCATTTCAAGTCGTTTGTATCTATCATTTCTAATGTTAATCAATTCTTCGGTGGCTTGTAATTGTGCCTGTGCTTCTTTCGCTTCCCCATCTATGGTGGAGTTTGCTTGTTGTTCCCAAAATTTCGTATCCTTTTGTAGCAATTTTAATTCATTTTCAACACGTTGTTTAGGTGCTTTTTCAGGGTGCAATAATTCGCTTAATTCTCTGAAAGGCATAATTAGAGAATGTATATAACGTTCCTTTTCCTGCATAGTTCTACATTCTGAAAGGTTGTTGCTTATTTCATCAAATAAGGGGCTATCGGCATAATCAATAACAGCATTATCAAACGCATCTGCTTCGGCTTGTATCACGTTGGGAAGCGTTTTTTCATAATGCTCTTTCCATTTTTCGGAAAGTTGGTTCTTTGCCGGTAAAAACCCCAAATCATACCGTTGCCTTATTACTGTAATACAATCACTTACTACACCAAATTGTTTATATGCTTTTAAAAATTGGTTTTCAATATCTTTTTTCATATTCTTAAATAGATAAATTTTAATTTTCAAAACTTCAATTACTTGTACATGCTGTCCCACGCTTTTTTCATAAGTTCCGCGTGTTCTTCCTGTTTTACTTTGATATACTTTAAAAATGATTTTTCGGTTTTGTGTCCCGATATACTCATTATTGTAAGGCTTTGCACACCACGTTTATACATGTTCGTACAAAACGACCTCCGTCCTGTGTGGCTCGTTACATGTTCCCATTTCTCAAAAGTTGAGGTTATCAATTTTCCGCCCTCTGTGCGCGTGGTAGTTTCGGGGCTGTTAATTTCAGCAATGCAGCATACTTCTTTGATGTATTCATTAAATTTTTGATTTGTAATAACATCGGGTAAATCGTAGTCGTATTTTTCCAAAATTTCGGTAACAATCGGGTGCAATGGAATTGTTACTTTATTGTTGGTTTTCTGCTGCCGGAAGGTAATAAAACCGTTTTTAATATCCGTTTTGGTTATTTTGTTGAGGTCTGAAAATCGGCAGCCCGTCCACGCTAACAATAAAAACCAATCCCGCACGCGGTCAAGATATAGGGTTTTTGATAAATCGGCATCCTTTATTTTTTGCAATTCGTTTTCATTCAAATAAATAGTATCTGTTTCTTCTGTGAAAACATGAAATTGATTATGCAGACTGTATGTATTTATGTTTTGTGCCGTTGCCTCGTTTAACATGGTTTTCAAAACTTTAATATGTTTTCCTACACTGTTTTGTGTGAAGTTTAATGCTTGCAAATACGAAACGAACCTATCATAAAAATTGCCGTCCACTTCCGAAAAATCAAAATCCTGCTTTTTAATTGACTTTGCAAAGGCTTTCAGGTGCTTTTCAGTCGCTTTGTATTGTTGAATATTGCTATATGTAAACGGTCGCCCTGTTACTTTATCTTTGCGAGTAGGTGCAGTTTTAATAAAATATGCCGTCCATTCAAAAAGGGTTTTTATTTCGGGCTGTGTTTCGTATTTTTCAGGGTTTCGGGCTTTGTCAATCTCTGTTTCCAAAATTTCAGAAGTTAGCGTTTTGCCTTTTTCGCCGTAAATGTTTTCAATTAATGTTTTGCGTTCCCTTATTGCTTTATTGATTTTTTTACGCAAACTATTATCAAATAGAACCCTTGCATTTATTTCTTCTGCTTTTTCATCCCATTTTTCGGGTAAAACGGTAATTTCGCTTTTGTGAAATAATTGAATGCCCCCTTTATTTAATCTGCCATCGCTTAATCGGAAGCGTACATTTGCCGGTTTATCGTCTCCGGCTTTTGACGTGCGAATGAATGCTTTTACTTTCATAAAAATATTATTTTAAAATTGGTTGTGCAAAGATACATTTTTGCACAACACAAACAACGCTGCGTGCAATTTTTTTTCAACAAAATGCAATTATTATCCCATTGATATAACATAACTTATTGATATTTGCAATAGATACAATTTTCTATGATTTTACGAAATTGTAAAAAGTTAGTCCCGTCCGGACCGCAAAACAAATCGCTAACAAACTAATAAATAGATTGTTAGCGATTTTTGTTTTATGTTTTTGGCATGAATTTGGCATTTTAATAGAGCCAATACAAAAATTATATCAAAACAATGTTATGCTTTAATGTGCTTATTAACAATATCTTGTATCAGATATTAGGTTAATTAATTTTCAATTAAATCTAACCCATACTCCCTATATAAAGGGAAGTCTGTATCAGAACTAATTAAAGGAATTTTTTCTGTAATGGATTGAGCAATAATAAGCCTGTCGCTTGGGTCTTTGTGATTTTTTACTATGGGTAGATTTGCAAAAGTTTTTAGATGCTCCTTCTTTATATATTTGATTGTGTAACCCCACTGTTCAATATATTCAAAAATATTATCTGCTTTTTTGAGGTCAAATTTAATTCTGTTTTGTTGAAACAAATGGATAAACTCCTTTATTGTTTCGGAACTTACATGAATTTGATGTTCGTAATCCTCAAATATTGACTTGGTGTTTTTTGATAAATTAGATTTATTGTCTAATAAATAGATTAGAATATTAGTATCAATATAATATCTCATAGATTATTGTAATACTGCTTTGTGGTCTAAAATTGTAAGTACACCATTTGGGTTTTTTTCACACCATAATGCGTATTTAGATTTCTTTTTTTGCTTAGGTTTAACAGTGGTTACTCTGTTCTTTTTTCCGTTTATTATTGTTGTTGTTTCCATAGCATATATTTTATCTATTGTTATTGTTATGATTCAACGGCAAAAATACATTTTTTATTTATTCGTGTTGAAGTTATTACTTGTGCTTAAATTGGACTAATTTTAGTACCATTTTTGCCTAAAAAAAGAACTCAACGCAGCACCAATTTTGATATATAAAAGGCTATTCCCCTTCAATCAGGTTTTTTCAATATATCAAATGGGCTAAAAAGGGGCTTTTTCAAGTGTCTCGTGCGCTCGTAAAATATCAGCAATTTTATTTTCATTCTTTAATGCCAAAATCTTCCTCTACATTCACAAAGCGTATCATTAGCGGGCATCGACAAAAAGATAACTTTTCACATGGCGCGGCATACATCGGCAACCTACCTGCTATTTAAAGGAGTGTCCATCACTACCATACAAAAGATGTTGGGGCACGCACAACTAAAAACTACCCAAATTTATAGTAAGGTCATGGAACAAACCATCATCAATGAATTATCAAAAGTAGAGTTTTAGGAATAATAAAATATTTTCCTACTTTTGCCGCGCAAAAGCAAGAATAAACAAACAATGGGCAAAATATCCGTAACGCACTACGTAAACACAAAATTAAAGGCAAAAAACCATGACGGTAACGAGTGCTTCCCTGTATATATTAGAGTAATACACAAGCGGATTTTATCACGAATAAAAAGCACATTCATTTATTTACCAACCACAGAAGCCGACTTAAAAAACGCTGAAATAATACAAAGACTTTGCCGGCACGAAACGCAGTTTATAAAATCATTCTTTGAATATGCAGAAAAGCAAATATTGGATTTTTCGGTTGATAAATCAAAATGCAACTTAGGAAAATTGTTAGAGTTTTACGGCTCAAACTTTTGGGAACTACTAAGAGAAAGCATCTTTATAGACTTTGACATGAGAAACGAAATTAGAGACAAAATTGTCAATTACTTAGCGAAAAAATCAGGGCTGAACGATAATACTATACAGGATATAATACCACAGGCAACATTAGATTTACCGTTTATTCTTTCGCGTGAAACAATAAGAGAATTAACAGAAAAACAGATACTTTCAAATAATGAAGCGATGGCATTAGAGTTTATTCTAATGGCTACAGACTATACGGATACAAATAGAGGGCTTATGCAGGAATTAATGACACATAAGGATCAAGAGACTCATACAGGCGCTCAATATTATGTACATGATGAAGATTTGGGAACTTTCAGCATGAACCCTATTGCAGATTTTAATATTAAATTCTATGACCTTGAAAAGGAATTTGAGAAACCCAAATTTGTAGAATTTCTAAAAGACAATTCAATTTTCATCAAGAATGATGCAGAAACTTTATTAGATGAGGCGATAAAAGCTGTAAATGAGATGTTTAGGGAGTTGTATTATAATGGAATGATTGATATATAAAAATAATTCGCAAAAATTCGCGTAATTCGCGGATAAAAACTTGAAGCACATGAACAAAC
>WQWP01000034.1 GCA_009787485.1 Lentimicrobiaceae bacterium
GTATTGCTGCCTAATTCGGTAATAGCAATAATTTCAAAATATTTCAAAATAATTTCACGAGTTTTGGTATAAATTCCTTCGCTATTTAAAATGGAACTCGGTAAAATAATGCCCGCCACACCACCGTCTTTCAGTAACTGTTTGGTACGTTCTACAAAAAGACACTCTATTTCAGAACTGTTGTCGGTCAGATTATTGTATAATGTAAAATCTTTATCGCTGTAATATTTGCTTGCATTGTTTTTGAACGCAGAAACAGAGTAAGGCGGATTGGATACCACAATATCGAACTGCTTATTGTCTTGAACACAATCACTGTCTTTTGCCAATAATTTTCCCTTATAATCGGTGTGAGCAAATTGAGCCAAGCCATCAGAGTGAATTACATTAGCCAAGCCGTCGCCATGCAAGTAACAACCCACTTTGCCCACTTTTACCAAACGATAATCTTTTTCTATTCCATAAATATATTGAATAGCCCAAAGAAAATGGTCATCTTGCCATTTTCGTATCTCTTTTGCAATATTCTGATGATAATCGCTATCTTTTTTTGTTTCTATCAGTCGTTGTATTTCGTGCATCATTTCTGTAACAAAATGCCCGCTTCCTGAGGCGTAGTCCATTATGTAAGGAAGAAGCATGTTGTTATTTATATTTGCCGAAGATAGTTTTTCTTCGACTATGATGTCTATCGGCAAACTTTTGATAATAAATTGAGCAACAGGAACAGGAGTAAAAAATTGACCCGACTCCTGTTTCAATCCGGTAGTTAAAAGCAGTTCAAAAAAATCTGAAAGGTATTGTTGTTTTCGTGTATAACGAAGTTTAAACCCTTGCAATAATTCTACAATTTCTTTGACCACAACGGCATTATCGTTAAACGATTGTTCGTCATATACATCTTTGATAGCAAACTCATTATTTTTTTCAAGCCTGATTTTTCTAAACTCCTCTAAAATTGGCGCTCGTTGTTGTTCGGTAAGGAAGTTATATTTGTTGTTAAATTCTGTTTCGGAGAAGTCGGTAACCACTTTTTCCAAAAATTCGTGCATGCCGTTTTTATACAAATCGGTCAAACGAATTTGAAAACTCCGATGATTATCCTTCTCGTAATACACCCCTTCGTATTCAAACGGCGAATTAAACCATTGAAATCCCAATTCATTATTTGTTCCTTCATTTACTTTTTCGTCGTATATTTTGCAAAGAAAAAGAGTAAAAATGCGATTAAAAGCATTGCCTTTATCAGAAACGACATTATGCCTTAATATTTCTAAGAAACGATTAAAAATAAAACTACTGTCATCAGATTTTATTTCAACAAGGTCATCTATTGTTAATGCTTTGCTTTCAAAGTTATACGGTTTTGCCCAAGCATCAAATATTCCGTTATCTTTAGTCAATTTGTTCCAACGGTCGTAGAAATCTTTTACATTGTTTGTTTGACGATACTCTTCTTCAATATGAATAATTTCATTATGATAAAAAATTACACCATTTTTTAGTTCCGATGTATAAAGCATTAAGATATCCGCATTTTTATCTTGCTGAAAATAGGTAAAAAGTTGCCCTCCATCTTTTTTTAATTTACGAAACTCTTTATCAAACTCTTTTCCACACGTTTTACATTCAATCATCAAATAGCTCGTTTCATCTTCACGAGTAACAAGAATATCTAAGCGCCCGCTATTGTGTCCTAAAGGAAATGTTTTTTCTAAAATTATGTTTTCCGGCTTATAGCCCTTTTCAAGTAAACGATTTACACATTCGAGAACAACAAAGTTTTCAGGTTGAGAAAAATTTTGTGTGCTCCTATTACCAAATTGAATTTTGTTGCCGTAATTAATGAACTGCTTCTCCAAATCAACTTCAATACAATAGCCATCAGCCGATGGATATTTCTTTAAAAAAACGCCAACTGCGTTTTCTTTCGGGCTGAATTTTAATGCAATAAGAAAACTATTATAATCCATAAACAACAATAACAACGATGGCGCAAAGATAACATATTATCTACCCTTTTAATGTGAAAAAATATCAATTTTTATTAAATGTGCGTTGTTGATTATTTTCAATGCAGTTATAGAGATTTAGCTATGCACACGCAAAATCATCCCATCAAATTTCGTATAATATCGCCTCAAAGGAAACCTGGAAGGCCCGGTAATTACGCCACCATCCAAAATACTAAATTGAGAGCCACACTTTTCGCATCTTAAAATAATACCATTATCTTCTACCCAAATCCAGGAATCTATATCTTCCCAATCGTAGGGGCATGCTCTGTCGAAAGCTATAAACGACCATCCATCTAATCTATATACTACAACTCCATCTACGCCACCGGTAAAATACATGTGGCCGCCGTAATAATTCAAATCAAGGTAGGTAACATCGTTGGGATATATATAAAAGTTGACGTAAACCGGTGGTACGGGATGCGGTTCTTTATCACAGCCTGTTGCCAGGCATAAAAAGATTACTGCAAAAATACGTGTTAACCGTCTCAATTCTTATCTCTTAATTCCTAATTCCTAATTCCTAATTCTCAATTCTCAATTCTCAATTCTCCCCCATCTGCCCCGCCGCATAAGCCTTATCAATCACAATTTTCTTTTTCCCCGAAGATGGAAATTCGTACATCGCGTTGGTCATAATGCGCTCCATGATAGAGCGTAATCCGCGGGCGCCTAATTTCAATGCAATCGTTTTATCCACCACATAATCAATCGCGTCTTCGGTAAATGATAAATCAATGCCGTCGAAAACAAATAAACGCTCATATTGTTTAATTAGTGCATTTTTAGGCTCTAATAAAATGCGTTTGAGCGCATCTTTGTCTAAAGAAGAGAGATAGGTAATCATGGGAAAACGTCCGCACAGTTCCGGAATCAATCCGAACATTTTTAAATCTTGCGCAGTGATGTACTGCATCATGTTGTTTTTGTCTAGCACTCTGTTCTCTTGATTATAGCCGATGCGGTTGGTGTTCAGTCGTTCTGCAATAATTTTATCCATTTGATTGAATGCGCCGCTGGCGATGAACAGAATATTTTGCGTATTTACGACGATGAATTTTTGCTCCGGATGCTTTCTTCCGCCTTCGGGGGGCACGTTAGCGCTGGTGCCTTCCAGCAGTTTCAACATGGCTTGTTGCACGCCTTCGCCCGAAACATCGCGGCTAATGGATGGATTATCGGCGCCTTTGCGCGCTATTTTGTCTATCTCATCAATGAACACGATGCCGCGCTCTGCTTTTTCTACGTCGTAATCAGCGGCTTGCAGCAATCGAGAGAGGATGCTTTCCACATCTTCGCCCACGTAGCCGGCTTCGGTGAATACGGTGGCATCGGCAATACAAAACGGCACGTCTAACAAACGCGCTATGGTCTTGGCTAACAACGTTTTTCCCGTTCCCGTTTCGCCCACCAGCATGATGTTCGATTTTTCAAGTTCCACCTCATTATTGTCTTGTGCGGCATGGAGCAGTCTTTTGTAGTGATTATACACTGCCACGGCGATCACTTTTTTAGCTTCCTCTTGTCCAATGACATACTCGTCTAATTTCTCTTTAATCTCAATCGGTTTAAGCAATTTGAACTTCAACTCACTTTTTTTGTATTTTCTAAATTGAATGCGGTAATCTTTAAGCATTTCGCCCACAGCTTCTGCACAATCTTCACAAATGGCGCCGCCGTCAAGTCCGTTTACAAAAAAATCGTCTCTTTTTAGGGTGCGCCCACAGAAGGAGCAATACAGGGTTTCTTTTTTTGGCATTTAATTAGTGGTTAGTGGTTAGTGGTTAGTGGTTAGTGGTTAATGGTTAGTGGTTAGTGTAGGGGCATTGTGTACAACGCACTTTTCGTGCGCAAAAATATAAAAATAGCCTAAACATTTATTTCTGTTTTAATTCAAAAAAAGCATACCTTCGCGACTTAAAATTTACTACACATAATCAAATTTAAAAATATGAAAATCAAAATCTTAACCACATTATTAGGAATTAGCTTAAGCATAAGCGCAATGGCACAACAAAAAGTTTACACCCCTGAGTTGCTTTGGCAATTGGGCAGAGTGAGCGAAGCGGTGCTCTCGCCGGATGGAACACAGATTTTATTTGGGATAACTTATTATGATGTTGAGCAAAACAAAGGGAATCGGGATTTGTACGTAATGCCTGCCAAGGGAGGAACTTATACGCAATTGACTAAAACAGAGGCGAGTGAGCAAAACGCATTGTGGCGCCCCGATGGTAAGAAAATCGGCTATTTGGCGCCGGTAGCCGGCGTAATGCAAATTTGGGAAATGAATCCCGATGGCACTGATCCACAACCCATTTCAAACATTGCCGGCGGAGCGGAAGGGTTTCTCTATGCCCCGACAGGCAATCGCATTTTGTTTACTCATTCGGTAAAGTTAGATAAAGACGTGCACGATTTTCATCCCGATTTGCCCAAGGCGCATGCGTTGATTACAGAAGATTTGATGTATCGCCACTGGAACGACTGGACAGATTTTTCTTACTCTCACATTTTTGTTGCCGATTACCCAAGTATGGCTAATGTGTTGGATATCATGGAAGGAGAACGTTATGCAAGTCCCATTCCGAATAACGGAGGGTTGGAGCAAATCTGCTTTTCTCCCGATGGAAACTTTATCGCTTATACCTCTAAGAAGAAAAACGGCAAAGAGTTTGCATTAAGCACAAATTCAGAGATTTATCTGTATGATATCGTGAATAAAACCACTAAAAATATTTCCGCACCCAATCCCGGATATGACATTGACCCTGTTTTTTCTCCGGATGGAAATAGTATATTTTGGTCAAGTATGGAAACCGATGGTTTTGAATCGGATTTGAAACGTATTTTTGGTTATGATTTTAAAACGGGTATAACTACCAATTATTCAGCTAATTTCGGAGAAAGCGCTTCAAATTTTGCATTTAGTCAAGATGGGAAAAAACTCTATTTTATTAGTGGGATTAAAGCAACCTATCAGATTTTTGAGTTGGATTTGGCAAAAAAACAATTCAAACAATTGACCGAAGGCAGGCATGATTATCAAGCTATTTCTTTGAAAAATAACGTGTTAATAGGAACTCGTGTATCTATGGAAAAGCCGGCAGATATTTTCAATATCGACCTTCGTACCGGCAATCAAACCCAATTAACTTTTATTAATGATGAAAAACTGAAAGATATTGCATCTATCACGGTAAAAGAGCATTGGATAGAAACTACTGATGGCGAGCAGATGTTGGTTTGGATGATTTTGCCGCCCAACTTCGACCCGAACAAAAAATATCCGGCTGTTTTATTTTGTCAAGGTGGACCGCAAGCGGCTGTTAGCCAATTCTTCTCTTACCGTTGGAATTTTCAAATGATGGCTTCGCAAGGCTATGTAATTGTGGCGCCCAACCGGAGAGGTTTGCCCACTTTCGGCAAAGCATGGAACGACCAGATCAGCTTGGATTACGGCGGTCAAAACATGAAAGATTATCTTTCGGCAATTGATTACGCTGCCAAAGAATCTTACGTTGATGAAACAAAATTAGGCTGTGTGGGTGCAAGTTACGGCGGTTTTTCCGTATTTTGGTTAGCCGGCAACCACAACAAGCGCTTCAAGGCTTTCATTGCCCATTGTGGCATGTTTAACTTGGAAAGTTTTTACGGAACCACCGAAGAGATGTTTTTTGTAAACCATGATTTAGGCGGTCCCTATTGGGAAAAGCCAACGTCGCACAGTTACGAATTTTCCCCGCATCGCTTTGTGGGCAACTGGGATACGCCGATTTTGGTTATTCATGGCGGCAAAGATTTCCGCATTCCTTATGCAGAAGGTATGCAGGCTTACAATGCTGCTCAGCTACAAGGCATTCCGAGCAAGTTTTTGTTCTTTCATGAAGAAACTCATTTTGTAACTAAGCCGCAGAATGCGATACTTTGGCAGAGGGAGTTTGTGGGGTGGTTGGATAGGTGGTTGAAATAGAGGTGATTAATCAATTCTCTTCCAGCTTCTTCAAAATAGACCGCAAAATCTCTTTTAATTCATTTTGTTCCTCCATACTTTTTCGTTCTTTCCTTATTTGATGTTTTATTTTCATCAATCCCAAGTTAAATTCTACCGAACATTCAGCAGATACCTTTTGTAGGTCATTAAACAATAAATCATTCAAGAGATTACCTGATTTTGAAAGTAATAGTTTGTGCTTGGTCTCATCCGTTGTTTGCGTAATTTCAATTAGCGCACGAGACAACTCACGAAACTTAGTAAATGCCTGAATAATATCCAAAGTGGCTTGCGTTGCTTTTGGCCCTTTTAAAATGGTAGCCAGCATATAGAGCCCTGGTTCGGTAAAGGCTTTCGGCAGAAAGCGTGTTTTTGCCCATTTTGCGGTCAAAATTTTTGACCGCAAAATCACAAATTCTTGCTTATCAAGTTCAAGAATAAATCCCTTCGGAAATTTTTCAGGATTATTTTTTACGGCTTGGTTAATTTCTTTTGTTTCCACGCCATAAATTTCGGCAACATCGCTATCCAAGATAGCGGGAATGCCTCTGATAGAGATAATTTTCTCTTCTACTGAGTTGAATTTGAGTATATTCATAATAGATATAATTAGGGTGCGAATATACAACACAAAATGCCGTTTGTCAAGGGGGTAATGCTATAATGGATTTTCTAATGTAAAGATTTACAGTCATCGAAATTCAGTTTATATCCATAACGAAACCCACATTGCACTTAAATCTGTAGAGATTTTGGATATGACCGGGCGTTTGGTTTACCGAGCTGCCATTACTGATATTGAAACTGTGATTACCCTTCAAGTAGCGAATGGTATTTATACGGTAAGATTAATTTTGCAAGATGATAAAATGGCAATGAGGAAGGTTTCGATAATGAAAATGTAGTGAATTTCGTTTTTAAAATATTTTCGACTGAAAAAGAATTTTTATATTTTTGCGGAAATATTTTAGAGTATGAAAGAAAATTTCAATATAATCAGAAAATATAATTTTTGGGGCGAAAAAGTTTCCGAATTTGGCTATTATCGTGCAGATTATACCGATAAAATTTTTGCATATACTGGTAATCGTCTTGTTAAAGTGTTGATTGGACAAAGGCGTACAGGTAAAAGTTATATTTTGAGACAGTTGGCAAATAAATTAATTGATAGCGGTATTGACCGAAAAAATATACTGTACGTCAGTAAAGAATATACTGATTTCGATTTCATTGCTAATTATACTAACCTTGATGATTTTGTAAAGTTTTACAAAAAACAACTGAAAATTTCGGGTAAAGTTTATCTTTTTATAGACGAAATTCAAAACATTACAGGTTGGGAGCATTTTGTAAATTCTTATTCGCAAGATTTTATTGATGAGTACGAAATTTTTATATCAGGTTCCAATTCAAAAATGCTTTCGGGTGAATTGGCAACGCTTCTTTCGGGACGTTATGTGAATTTTGAAATTTTTCCGTTCAGCTTCTCTGAATATTTGGGTATTTTAAAGCGAGAATCTACCCGACAAAACTTTATTGAATACATAGAAAGCGGCGGGTTGCCGGAACTTTTCAATTTGCAAAACAACGAGATTCGACGAAATTACGTTTCCGCAATAAAAGATACTGTTTTACTGCGTGATATTATACAACGTTACAGCATAAAGGAGCCGAAATTATTGGAAGATATTTTTGTGTTCTTAGTCAATAATGCAGCTAATTTGATCTCTATTGCCAACATTGTAAGTTATTTTAAAAGTTTGGGTAGAAAAACAACCTATGATACCGTTTCGGCATACATTGGGTATATGGAAGATGCTTTTTTGGTACATAAATCTGAACGCTACGATATTCGAGGAAAAAATACGATTTCGGGTAATTCAAAATATTATATCAACGATTTGGCATACAAAAATTATCTTTACACCGGTTTTGGTTACGGTGTGGGTTATAAATTGGAAAATCTAGTTTACCTCAATTTGAAACGTGCAGGTTATCAAGTTTATACAGGCGTTTTTCGCGAAAAAGAAGTTGATTTTGTCGCATTGAAAGACGATAATGTTTTGTATGTACAGACAACATACTTATTAATTGACGAAAAAACAATAGAACGTGAATATTCGCCACTTGAATCAATTGCAGACAATTATGAAAAAATTGTTGTCTCACTTGATGAAATATGTTTTCCTCAAAAAAATGGAATAAAACATGAGCAAATATGGAACTTTATGCCATGAAAATATCGGCGGCTTTTTTTATAAGCTGTATTTAAAAATCATTTTCAATATTACGTAAAATTGACGTATTAATTCAAAAAAAACTACATTCGCGCCTTCAATTTTATTTGCTATCTATGTCTTTATCCTCCACCTCCATCAAAAAACCCGTCCTCGCCATCGTAATGAACTTGGTTTTCATTATCATAGGCATTATCGGGTTTGTAAGTCTCGGTATTCGCGACTATCCCAGCGTGGATCCGCCGATTATCACAGTTTCAACCACTTATGTAGGCGCCAGCGCCGATGTTATTGAAACGCAAATTACTGAGCCGTTAGAGTCGGCCGTAAATGGTATCCCGGGCATTCGCTCTATGTGGAGCAGTAGCCGCGATGGACGGAGCAACATTACCATTGAATTTGAATTGGAAATTCCGATGGAAACTGCGGCAAACGATGTGCGCGATAAAGTATCCGGCGCTATGCGTATGCTGCCCAAAGAGGTTGACCCGCCGGTAGTTGTAAAAGCCGACGCCGATGCACAGCCCATTTTTGGGCTAAGTTTAAGCAGCGATGTTTTTTCTATCATTGACGTGAGCGCTTATGCCGATGCAGACGTGAAAGAACGCCTGCAAACCATTGCGGGCGTGAGCTCTGTGGAAATTTGGGGAGAACAAAGATTAGCCATCCGCCTCAAAATGGATCCGATGCTGCTGGCAGCTTACCAACTCACTCCCAACGATGTAAGTATTGCAGTGGCGCGCGAAAACGTAGAACTGCCCTCCGGAAGAATTGAAGGCACCAACACCGAATTGAGTGTGCGCACTATGGGACGACTGCAAACCCTCGAGGATTTTAATAATCTCATTATTTCACAAACAGATAGCCGCGTAGTCAGATTTAGCGACGTGGGTACTGCCGTAATTGAATCCGAAAACTTGCGTTCTATCTTGAAACGAGACGGTAAAGTGATGGTTAACTGCATCATCATTCCGCAACCCGGCTCCAATTTCATTGATATTATCAACCGCGTAAGAGAAGTGTTGCCCGATATTGAGCGCAACCTGCCCGCCGGAATAGAAGCGAAAATTACGTTTGATGATACCATTTATATTCGAAACGCGATTAAGGAAGTGCGTGATACCATTATCATTGCATTTTGTTTGGTGGTGCTCATCATCTTCCTCTTCTTGCGAGATTGGCGAACTACTTTAATTCCGGTGCTAACCATTCCGATTTCACTCATCGGTACATTTTTTATTATGTACATTTTGGGCTTCTCTATCAATATTTTAACCCTGTTGGCAGTGGTGTTGGCTATCGCTTTGGTGGTGGACGACGGCATTGTGGTGATGGAGAATATTTACCAGAAAATTGAAGCGGGCTTGTCGCCGATACAGGCAGCCTATAAAGGCTCGCGGGAGATCTTTTTTGCGGTAATTTCAACCACCGTTGCGTTAGTTGCCGTATTTTTCCCGATTGTTTTCCTGCAAGGCATGACGGGGCGGTTGTTTCGCGAATTTAGCTTGGTAATTGCTTGCGCAACAATTATTTCTTCGTTTGTTGCGTTGTCTTTAGCTCCTATGTTATGTAGCCGCATGTTAAGAAAACGCGAGAAAGAAACATGGTTATTTCGGGTTACGGAGCCTTTTTTCGTATGGCTTAATGGTATCTATCAAAAAGGATTAACCGGATTTTTGAAAGTGCGTTGGATTGCGCCCATTTTTTTACTCTTTGCATTGGGCTACTCTATTTATTTATGGCAAAAAATGCCTTCCGAATTGTCGCCCATTGAAGACCGCTCGTGGTTGCGCGTCATGTCCACTGCTCCCGAAGGGACTTCATTTCAATATATGTCAAATTACACCGCCGAGTTGGATCAGTATCTTCAGGGAGCTGTTCCTGAAGCAGATATGATATTTTCGCTCATAGGACGTGGAGGCACCAATGCCTCGTTTACCAATGTTATTTTAGTTGACCCCGGCGAAAGAGAACGTACGCAACAAGAGATTGCGGATGAAGTGGGTCCGAGGTTACGTCAATTTACAGGCGCAAGAACGTTTATGACGCAACGGCAAACCTTTGGAAATCGCCGAGGAGGCATGCCGGTAGAGTACGTCATTCAAGCCAAAAATTTGGATGACTTAAAAGAAGTGCTTCCCATTTTTATGGAAAAAGTATCGCAAAGTCCTGCTTTTTCTGCTTATGACGTGAATTTAAGATTTACGAAACCGGAGCTTACCATTCGCATTAATCGCGACAAAGCCGCTTTGCTGGGAGTTTCTGTGGAAGATATTTCGCGCACGTTGCAACTCACGATGAGCGAACAACGTATCGGGTATTACATCCTCAATGGCAAACAATACCAGATTATCAGTCAGTTTGCTCCGGAAAATCGCAGCAAGCCCACCGATTTGAAAGATGTGTATGTACGCAGCAGAGCCGGAACGCTCATCGGGCTGAACAACTTGGTAGAACTCACGGAAACTTCTACACCTCCGCAACTTTTCCGTTTTAACCGTTTTGTGGCAGCCACCGTTTCCGCCAATCCGGCGAAAGGCTTTACGTTAGGGCAAGGCATCAAGGAGATGGATAAAATTGCCGCCGAAACGTTGGATGATAATTTTAGAACTACTTTGTCGGGCAGCTCCAAAGATTTTGTGGAAAGCTCTTCCAGTTTATTATTCAGCTTCTTTTTAGCGTTAATATTCATATACTTAGCGCTTTCCGCCAACTTTGAAAGCTTCCGCGATCCATTCATCATCATGCTTACCGTACCTCTGGCATTAATGGGCGCGCTCGTGTCGCTCAGCTTTTTTGACCAAACCATGAATATTTTCAGCCAAATTGCTATGATTATGCTCATCGGATTGGTTACCAAAAACGGTATTTTGATTGTGGAATTTGCCAATCAGAAAAAACGTGCCGGAGTGCCGTTCAGGCAAGCCATTTACGAGGCTTCAATATCCCGCTTTCGCCCCATATTAATGACCAGCTTTTCCACCGTGTTGGGTATTTTACCCATGGCATTGGCTACCGGTGCAGGCGCCGAAAGCCGCATCGCGATGGGAGTTGCGGTAGTAGGAGGCATGTTGGTAGCCACCCTGTTAACGTTGTTTATTATTCCGGCAATTTATACGTATCTGTCTTCCAAAGAAGTGGTAAAAGTTGAAGACGAACAGCAGTGATAGCACGTAGATGACCCAGATTATTAGCCTTGAATTTAATTCAGGATTCGCAGATAAAAATGCTTTAGGAAATCGTTTACGCTGTGGCGTTTTATTTCTAAATAAGGCTTTACTTCAGCACCAAATCCCTGATAAAAACGGGCAATGTTTTCAATTTTAGAGCCTTCAAAATCTAAAATTAAATTGCTATTTGCGTGATGTTGAATCATTTCATCTACAATTTTAAACATGGCTAAAGCTTCTTTCCCTTCTTTGTTGGAAACCGGTAGCCAATAAATTAATCTTTGGGAAGAATGAAGCAGGCAAAGCGCTGAAATTAACTGATCGTCTGAATTATAAGCGCCGTAAATTGTCATTTTATCTTTTTCTAAAGCTACTTTCACTAATTTATTGACTTTTTCTGCCCATATAATGTAGTTTTTCTCTGTAGCATGATAAAAATCTAAAAAATCGTTTGCCGATATACCTTTTTTTATTACAATATTGTAACTACTTGATTTTTTTATATTTCGTTGTGTATTTTTTGAATATGCAGCAAAAAATGTTTGGTAATTTTTATCTAAATTCAAAATGAAGTTGGGTAGTTGCCTCCCTTTATTGCATGGATTTTGTTCATTAAAACATAAATGATAACTCCGATAAGGTATTTTTTGAATAAAACTTTCCACCACATTTTCATCAATGCTGTTTGAGGAAAAAATGCCAAGCTGTTGGGTCAACGGAGGTTGTACTAAAAAAGAAATTCCGTATTTTTTCTTTACGGGTAAAGGCATTACATATTCATAATCACCAACTACAAGCGCTTCCCAATTTGGAGAAACAATATCCAAATACCAACTTTCGGCATACACCAATGAATTGCAGGCGTTTTGTATGCAAACATCCCATTTTTGGCGGTTGATTTCGATATGTGTTAAGTGTTGTATTTCCATCGCTATAATGATGATATTGTATTACAGCCCAAGCATAGCATTTGCCGGAATATCTAATGTTTTGCACAAAAGGTGTGCAATTTTAAGAGTGGGTTCAGAGCGACCGGAAATGTAATCGTTTATTCGCGAGGGACTGATTCCAATTTCGCCTGCTAACTGTTTTTGAGTCAACCCCTTTTCATCCAAAGATAATGCTATTAATTCAGAAACAGTGGGTTTTTCAATAGGATAATGCTCTTTTTCATAAGCTATTACAATATCCGACATAACCGAAAGTTCAATAGCATCTCTATTGTAAATATGTGTATCTTCATTTACAACCGGTAAAAGTGTTTCGATTCTTTCTAAAGCAAATTCATATTGATTTTTAGTAACTTTCATATTATTAATTTTATACTATCGAACAATCAATTTTATTATATTCTTCGTGAGTTCCAACAAAGCGAATGTAAATATATCCCATTGCAAATTTTATTACAACTACCAACCGATATTTATTTCCTCTGATATCGAAAACGTAATGTTGATTTCCGACATAATCTACAGAAGAAAAATCCGCTTTAATGTCAGCAAAATTTTTCCATAAAGCGTTTTCTGCGATATCATACCAGCGTTCCAAAGCAATACGAGCGTCTTCATGTCCTGTTGTTTCGTAAAATTCTTTTAATTTTCTATGTGATACTACTCTCATGTTGCTTTATTACTTAGCGGCAAAAATATAAAAAAATTGAATTACAAAATTATTCGCATAAAATATTTTGAAATATAGAATTATGCAGAGATTATTTCCGTCAATATTTTTTCCTCTTCCTCCCAGCAGAATTGTTTTGCAATTTCAGTAAATCGATTTGTATCAAATCCTTTAACAAAAAAATCGTTTATCACTTCTGCCAAATATTCCGGCTCGTAATGGTTAACGAGGATTCCGGTACTAAAGGTTTTAACAATATTTTCAATTTCAGGAAAATCAGTTGCTAAAACAGGTACTCCGGCATGTAAATAATCGAAAATTCTGTTCGGCAAGGAGTAATAGTAGTTCAGCCCTCTATTTTCTAACAAACATAGCCCTAAATCTGCAGAAGGCGTATATTTATGCAACTCAGTGCCGGAAATGCGACCTAAAAAGACCACTTTTTCGTCTAATTGCAGATTTTTAACCCGTTCTTTCAGTTCATGCAAAATATCTCCATCGCCAATAATTACTAACACGGCATTTTCAACAAGCGGCATCGCATCAATTACCCATTCCAATCCACGCCCGATATTCAAAGCGCCCTGATAGATCATGATTTTCTTGTTCGGATAATGAAGCAGCTTTTCATGAACAGGCGCCGAAGTGTATGGAACATTCCGCACCACCTTCATGTTGATATTGTATTTTTGATTGTAATAATCTGCAATAGACTGACATACTGTGTAACAATGTTTTAAACGAGGAAAAATAAAATCTTCAATTCTTTGCCAAATATATTTTGTTTTTGGACGGTGCGCCAATTCCGGCACTTCGGGAAAAAGTTCATGCGCATCGAAAACTAATTTTTTGCGCCGGATTTTACTCGCTAAAAAATTAGCCGGTAACGTATCCGTGTCGTTCGAAAGTAAAATATCTGCTTTTGAGAAAAGTAATATGAAAAACAACCGGATATTATATGCGGCATAAAACAACGCTGAATGGTTGAAAATAAGCCGTATTCGCTTGTAATTGAAGGGTAAATGCAGCGGAAGACTGTTTTTTATTTTCCTGCCAATAAGCAACACCTCGTATCCGTTATTGTGGAAACTGTGGGCAACTTTCAGCACGCGCCGGTCGGTGCTGATATCGTTAGTAACGGAAATGATGATGCGTTTCATTTACATGTTTTGCACTAAATAGCCTAATTTATACATGTCTAACCAAAAAATGGAAGGCGTTTTTAAAATTCTTTGTTTAATTTTGGGAAGATACCTTTTGTAGTACAAATGAAGCAACGAAATCGTTTTTAATTTACTGCACAGAAAATAAGTAGCCAATAACCTATTCTCATTCACAAAGTTAGAATCTATTTTTTTTGAATTTAATAATGAAATTAAATTATCAATGGAAGCCTCCACTTTTTGCAAATATTCTTCGTTTGTATCTAATCCGTCGTGGTAAAGCGGGTTATTTATGTGGATAACAGGAACTTTTGCATTTCTTAACTGGTCGCCAAAAAAAGTATCTTCATTACCATAAGTAGAAAACGACTCATCAAATTTTACAAGTTCAAATATTGATTTTGAGAACACAGCATTAAAGGAAGTGAACGATTTGTAGGGTTTTTTGTTCCGAATATCGGCATCGGTAGCTTCTCGTTTTTTGCCGTAATACCAACGCAGATAATACTTTGGATTTGGTTTTTGCCTTCGGTACGCCACACCGCCAATGATACAAATGGGTGGCACATTTCTGGATATTTCCACAATGTAATTATTTATGTATAAGGCGGATGGAACGGCTGCATCACAATCCATAAATAATAAAAAAGGATAACTTGCTTTTTCTACCAACAAGTTCCTCATTTTTGCCCTTCCAATATTTTCCGGTAATGAAAAATAGGATACCCCTTGTAAACTTGTTAAATTTTCGTTGTTGTGCGGATGAGTCGAGGCATCATCGCCTAAAACAATTTCAAACACCACGTTGGCGTAGGAAAGCTGCGCATGCAGGTCTTTGACTAACTTGGCAACGTTAAAATTGTAAATGGGAATAAGTACTGAAATCATAAGCCTGAATCTATAATTTTACCGTCTTCAATGAGCAGGGAGCGCGAAGGGAATTTGTCAATCATCAAAAAGTCGTGTGTAGCAACTAAAACGGTGGTTCCTTTTTTGTTAATATGATGAAACATTTGAAAAATTTCTTCGGAAGTGATGGGGTCTAAATTTCCGGTGGGCTCGTCGGCGATGAGGAGTTCCGGATCGTTGAGCAGGGCGCGTGCAATGCAAACCCGTTGCTGCTCTCCGCCCGAAAGCTGGTGCGGATATTTAAAATGCTTGGTGCTCAAACCTACCAAGTCCAATGCTTTCATCACTTTTTCATGGCGCTCAACTTTCGATTTCCATCCAAGCGCTTTGAGTGCATTTTCTAAATTTTCAAAAACTGTTTTTTCGGATAAAAGTTGATAATCCTGAAAAATAATACCTAATTTTCTACGTAAATGAGGAATCTTTCTAATCTTAATTTTTTTCAAGTCAAATCCCGTAATTTCAGCATGTTCGCCGTACGGTTTTTCATCAGCGATTAACAATTTGAGAATAGAAGATTTTCCCGTGCCCGTTTTGCCAATCAAATACACAAACTCTCCTTGATGGATGGTGAGTGAAATATTGTGCAAAATCATCAACTTCCTTTGATAGATGTCAATGTTTCTTAGGGTGATGATGGGCTGTTTTGGGGTGGAATCTTCCATATATAAGATTTTTCAAATGTCAATTTTAGCATAATGTGCATTCTGTTCAATAAACTCGCGGCGCGGCGGCACTTCATCGCCCATCAGCATGGCGAATACGCGGTCGGCTTCCGTCAAATTCTCGATAGTTACCTGACGTAAAGTTCTTGTTTCTGGGTTCATCGTAGTTTCCCAAAGTTGGGTTTCGTTCATCTCTCCCAAACCTTTGTAACGTTGTATGTGTAAACCGCCTGTGTTGGTTCCGTTATTCGTAAATTCTGCGGTTACGGCATCCCGTTCTTTGTCAGTCCAAACGTAGCGTTCCAGTTTCCCTTTCTTAATTAAATAAAGTGGTGGCGTTGCGATATACACATGTCCGAACTCAATCAGTTCTTTCATGTGGCGGAAGAAAAACGTGAGAATGAGCGTGGCAATGTGGCTTCCGTCCACGTCGGCATCGGTCATGATGATAACTTTGCCGTAGCGTAACTTCTCTAAATTCAGCGCTTTGCTGTCTTCTTCCGTGCCAATGCTTACGCCTAATGCGGTAAAGATGTTTTTAATTTCTTCACTGTCAAAAATTTTGTGCGGCATCGCTTTTTCCACGTTCAAAATTTTACCGCGCAGCGGCAGAATGGCTTGGAACTTGCTGTCGCGGCCTTGTTTCGCCGTACCGCCTGCCGAATCTCCTTCGACCAAATACAGTTCGCACTCTTCCGATTTTTTAGAGGAACAATCCCAAAGTTTTCCGGGCAAACCTCCGCCGCTGAACACGTTTTTGCGTTGCACCAACTCGCGGGCTTTGCGGGCGGCGTGGCGCGCGGTAGCTGCCAGGATCACCTTATTTACCACCTCTTTTGCATCTTTCGGGTTCTCTTCTAAATAGTTGCGCAGCATTTCGCCCACCATTTGATCCACAATGCCGGAAACCTCATTATTCCCTAATTTGGTTTTGGTTTGGCCTTCAAATTGCGGCTCTGCCACTTTTACAGAAATAATTGCAGTTAAGCCTTCACGAAAGTCATCGCCGGAAATCTCGATCTTTTGCTTTTCTAATTTCTCCAACATTTTGCTTTCATCGGCATATTTTTTCAACGTTCTGGTTAATGCACGACGAAAACCTGTGAGATGTGTTCCTCCTTCTATCGTATTGATATTGTTCACATAAGAGTGAATGTTTTCTGTAAACGAAGTATTATATTGCATCACAATTTCTACAGGTACGTTATCTTTTTCGCCTTCCATGTAGATGGGATGTTCCATAATTTTTTCGCGCCCGCCATCCAAATAATTGATAAAATCTTTCAAACCTTCTTCCGAATAGTATTTATCTCTTACAAACTCGCCATTTTCTTTTACCTCGCGTTCATCAATAATTTCGAGCGTAATGCCTTTATTCAGAAACGATAGCTCTTTTAAGCGCGTGGCTAATGTGCTGTATTTGTATTCGGTAGCGATGAAAATGGAATCGTCCGGTTTAAACCAAATCAACGTTCCGCGATAATCGGTTTTTCCCACTTCTTTAACGGAATACACAGGCTTTCCACATTGAAACTCTTGCATGTAGTGAATGCCGTTGCGAAACACTTCAGCGCGCAAATGGGTGGAAAGTGCATTTACGCACGAAACACCCACGCCGTGCAAGCCACCCGATACTTTATAGGAATCCTTGTCAAACTTTCCGCCGGCGTGCAGCACAGTGAGCACCACTTCCAATGCGGAGCGTTTTTCTTTTTCGTGATAATCGGTAGGAATGCCGCGTCCGTTGTCTAACACGGAGATAGAATTATCCTTATGAATCGTAACAATGATATGGTCACAATGTCCGGCAAGCGCTTCATCAATAGAGTTATCCACTACTTCATACACCAAATGGTGCAGCCCTCTGTCGCTCACATCCCCTATGTACATGGCAGGGCGTTTGCGCACAGCTTCGAGACCTTCAAGAACTTGGATATTATCGGCGGTGTATTCGGCAGATTGTTGGAGGTTTTTGTTTTCTAAATCGCTCATAGTCAAAAATAATCTGTTTTTTCAAAAAGTGCGCAAATATAGTAAAAAAGTCGAAAGTTTAGTTGACTTTATCTGACAGGAAAGAATAATGAAAATACCTGATTTTGGCAGGTTCAAAAATCTATTTTTGTGTAATCTGCCGGTGGCGTAAAACTGTTGCCAGGAATTGTTTCTTTGAAAGAGGTTGCTTCTAACCGCGATGAATAGCCACTGGCACTGGAAGACTGGAGCCAAAAAGTAATACGTTTCCAACCTCCGCATTCAACGCTTTCGCCACCATAACTCCATGAATAGACTGTGCAGTTTTTCCCGGCAATGGTTTTATTCGACAGTTTTTTGAAACCGGAATAGTGTTTCCATACAGAGTTGAGGTCGTCGCCTAAGTAAAGATATGCTCCTAACAGCCCATAACCGGAATAGGGCATTTCAATATACTCTTTTGCATATGGCATCAGGATATAATATTTTTTGGCAATGGCATCGAATATAAGAACCTCTTCAGAACCCTCAATTTCTAAACGGCTTCTTTGCCCCTTGTCATCGAAAATAATAGTGTGTTTTTCTGACGATAGCACTTCTGAACCATGAAAACTGGTAGATTTATACTCAATAGTTCCCTTGTTTACGCCGTACATGAACCCTTCTAACTGTTCATTGTCATCGTCATCGTCATCGTTGGTTTTACCGCATGAAACGGCTGTTAGCCCAACGATTAAGAACATTACTAGTGCGCGAATGCTGAAATTCGCCAACGGACGAACATATTTCGTCGCTAAATTGTTTGTAAAATTTTCTATTTTCATTTGTTTGAAATTTTGGGGACTCTTATAATCTTCTTTTTCAAAAAGCCAAGAGTCCATTAAAACCTTTTGAAAAAAAATCAAAAACGGACGCGAAATTAATAAAATAATGTAATGATCGTTTTTTAGCCTAATTTTTTTAAGTCAAATAGATTTCAATTAAAAAAATCTTATTTGTGCCGTTAAAAAATAGCGTTTGCTATTGTTTGTGATCAGAAAATCGCCAATATTTAGGTTCAACAAACAATAAGTGGATGTGTGCATCGCGCAGTTTACTTATGTTGAGCCGGGTGTTTGGCGATACCTCTGAACCGTGAGGAACTGCGCCAATAAAAATTGCAGTATTTCCTTACAAAACAGTAGAAAATTCTTTTCTTTAAC
>WQWP01000035.1 GCA_009787485.1 Lentimicrobiaceae bacterium
ATGTTCGGTGTTTGTAAATATCTATTCCATAATAGGTTAAATCCTGTGCAATGAGCAAAAGCTCTTTCACGCCTTGTTGCGCCAACATTTCGGCTTCTTGCACAATTCTGTCTATGGGCTTCGATATTTGTTTGCCCCGAATTAACGGAATGGCGCAAAACGAGCATTCCCGATCACAACCTTCCGAGATTTTTAAGTAGGCGTAGTGTTTAGGGGTCGACAGAAATCGATTAATATTGAGTAAATCGAATTGCTTTTCTTCTAGTAACTTATGAAGTTCGGAAAAGCTAAAAATGCCATCCACTTCAGGAATCATTTCTATCAATTCATCTTTATATCGTTGTGCTAAACATCCTACTACAAACACTTTACCGACCTCGCCATGCTGCTTTCTATCTACGTGCATAAAAATTTCCTCAATAGATTCTTCTTTAGCATCGTGGATGAAACTGCAAGTGTTAATGATGACAATATCCGATTTTTTGGTATCCTCAAAAACCACTTCGTGTCCTTTTTCTTTCCATTTGGCGGCAATAACCTCCGAATCTACTGTGTTTTTGGAGCAGCCTAAAGTGATGATGTTAATTTTCATGAATTACTTTTTAAGTTTTTTTTTCACATTCAATACGTTACTTTTACTTAATAATTTTTATTAAAATATGTGGCAAAAATAGCTTTTTTAGCAAAACACTATTTCTTCTTCTCCCTCACCGTCCGCCTAAACTTCATCAAAGCCAAATTAACCTCCCATGTTGTTTCTGCATCGGTAACCTCCAAATTATCGCCTAAGATATCTGCAATAATCTCGCCGCTTTTCTGCATTAATGTTTTTTGAGTCGGCTCATCCTTGGTTTCAGATAATTGAGAAAAATTACGAGAGAGTTCCCGTAGTTTAGCAAAGGCTTCCACAATGTCAATGGTGGTTTGAGTGGCTTTTTCACTTTTTAAGATGGTTGCTAACATGTACAGCCCTTTTTCTGTGAAAGCTGTTGGAAATACAGTTGAATGTTTCAACCTATTGAACCGGTCGAAATTTTCGACCAGTTCAATTTTCTCATTCTGAGTAATTTCCATAACGTATCCTTCCGGAAATTTATCGGGATTGTTTTTTAGCGCTTCATTAATTCGTTTTGTCTCCACGCCATAAAGTTCGGCAACATCGCTATCCAAGATAACGGAAATGCCTCTGATAGAAATGATTCTATCTTCTGCCGAGTTGAATTTGAGTATGCTCATAATAGTTAAAATTAGACCCGCAAATATACATCGGGAAAAGGCGTTTGTCAAGAGGGTAAATGATTTTTTTTAAAATTGTGTAAAACAAGAACATTCCAATGAAAACCTTATTTTTGCCAAAAAAATATATAAACGACACGCTTTAGACCTTAATTTTTTAAATCTTAAATCTTTAAATCAATATTCATGAGAAGTTTTGGAAGCGACAACCACTCCGGCATACACCCCGCCATTTTAGAAGCCATTCATCAAGCCAACGTAGATCACACCTGTGCCTATGGCGATGATGTTCATTCGGAAGCCTTACAAAGAAAAGTGGAAGAAATTTTTGGAGAAAACGCTGTCATTTTTCCTACTTTTAACGGTACCGGCGCCAATATTTGTGCTCTGCGCGCTTGTGTGCAGCCGTTTCACGCAATTTTGTGTCCGGAAAATGCCCATATCTTTGTGGATGAATGCGGTGCACCCGAATATTTGACCGGCGCCGCACTCAAAGCAATCCCTACCAAAGATGGAAAAGTAACGGTGGAAATGCTTGAGCCGTTTTTACACGCATTTGGTTTTGAACATCATTCGCAGCCCAAAGTGCTGTATATTTCGCAGACTACCGAATTAGGTACAATCTATAAACCGGAGGAGATAAAGCAATTAGCAAAATTTCTACATCAACATAAAATGTATCTACATGTTGATGGTGCACGTTTGGCAAATGCCGCCGCCACCTTGCAATGCTCGCTAAAAGAGATTACCGTAGATTGTGGCGTGGATATCCTCAGCTTCGGAGGTACAAAAAACGGCATGCTCATGGGAGAATCGGTCATCACTTTTACGCCGGAATTAGCTGAAAATATGAAATATATTCGAAAGCAATCCACGCAGCTATTCTCTAAAATGCGATTTACAGCCGCGCAATTTTTAGCTTATTTTCAAAATGAATTATGGTTGAATAATGCTCTACATGCCAACAAGATGGCACAATTATTACGAAGCAAAATAGAAGCAATCGCCCATTTTGAATTTACGCAACCTACTGAAGCTAATATTATTTTGGTAAAGTTCTCCCCTACCCTCATTACGGAAATGCTAAAACATCATTTTTTCTATGTGTGGAATGAAAATACGCATGAAATACGGTTGGTTACTTCTTGGGATACGACTGAGGCGGATGTGGAAGGGTTTGTGCGTACGCTGAAGGTCTCGCAAAGGCGCAAAGACGCAAAGGTGTTAAGTCTTTAAATCTAGGTTTACCAATCTTTTTCCTGCTTCGACTTTCCTCCTTTTTTCATTTCCTCTTCAGCCACTTTTTTTTGAGTTTGGCGCTCATTTTGTTGCAAAGCATCTAATTGGCGCTTATCTTGCTGCTGCTGTTGTCTTTGTTGCTGTTGTTGTTGCTTATCCTGTTCTTTATTTTGCTCGTCTTTATTATCTTGATTGTCTTGATTTTGTTGTTGTTGATCTTCGTTATCTTTATCCTTATCGTCTTTGTTATCTTTATTATCCTGATTTTGCTCCTGTTGCTGTTGCATCATTTTTTTACGCGCATACTCCAAATTGTATTTCGTATCCAAATCTCTGGGATTCAATTTTAAAGCATCTTTATAAGCCTCAATGCTCTCCTTGTATTTTTCTTGTTTTAATAATGAATTGCCATAATTATGATAGGCTTTTGCGCGGAGTGATCTGTCGTTTTCTTTTTGCTCTGCTACATATTTGTAAGAATTGGCGGCATCTTCGTATTTTTCTTGGCGATATAAACTGTTGGCTAAATTGTAGTTAGATTTTGGAAAGTTCTTGGTGGTGGCCATTCCTTTGCGGTAAGAGATTTCTGCATCCTGGTATAATTTAACGGCTTCTTTGAATTTTTCGTTGGCTAATCTTGTGTTTACTTCTCCGCCTTTTTCGATGAGTTGCATGGCTTCGGCGCGTAGTTTTTCCGCTTGTTGGTAGGTGGTGTTGCCTTTGCGAACGGCGGCGAGTTCGTCCATTGTTTGGGCGTTTAAAAGAGTGAAACCCATTAAAGTAAAGCAAAGTAAGAACGCTCGTCTCATTGTTTAAAGTTTAAATCATGTAGCAAACGTATTTTTTAACAGGAAAGTATATACTCTGTGGTCTTTGTGCTCTCTGCGTCTCTGTGCTAAATATTTTTTTCAACACAGAGACACAGAGAACACAGAACTTCACAGAGATTTTATTGACATCATGATTTTTTTCATTAGCCAAATGGGCGTAGAGGTTGCGCCGCAAATGCCAATGGTTTTATAATTTTTAAAATCAATATCTTGTAATTGATTTTCAGAAGAGATGAAGTAGGTATTTTTATTTTTATTTTGACAAACCTCGTAAAGGAAAAGTCCATTCGAGCTTTTTTCATCCGAAACAAACAGAACGGCATCAAATTGAGAGGCAAAATCTTCAATTTCATTCGCTCGGTTACTCACACGTTTACAAATAGTATTATGAATTTCGATTAAATGTTCATTTCCTGTTTTTTGGTAGTTTTCGTATATTTTTTCTGCAATTTTTTCGTACTTTTCTGCACTTTGCGTCGTTTGGGCGTATAATTTTGCAGGTTTTGTGTAATCAATATGCTCTAAATCTTGGATGGAAGAAATAACTTGCCCGCTTTGCCGCGTTTGTCCCAGCAATCCTTCTACTTCCGCATGTCCGGCTTTTCCCACAATAAGAGTTTGTATTTCAGGATGTTGTTCGACCTCCGTTTTTATCTTTTTTTGAAGTTGCGATACCACTTGGCAGGTAGCGTCAATTAGCGTAATGTTGTTTTCTTTTGCAATTTGATACGTTTCCGGTGGCTCGCCGTGCGCTCGAATTAAAACAGTTGTATTACGCAGATTTTCAAATTGTTCCGGAGTAATAATTTTCAGTCCCAGGCTGGTTAAACGATTTACTTCTTCGTTGTTGTGCACAATATCCCCCAAACAATACAAGCTGTGATGTTGTAATAAATATTGTTCGGCAGTTCTAATGGCGTGAATCACTCCAAAGCAAAACCCCGAATTTTTATCTATCGTAACTGTCATGTTTATGGTGTTTTACAGCAATGCAAATCTTCCTTTTTGCAAAATATCCTGTTCAATGTCGGTGGGAACGCGCGCATAGCGAAGAAACTCCATGCTGTAGTTGGCTCTTCCCGAGCTGATGGAGCGCAATCCTGTAACATAGCCAAACATTTCGGCTAAAGGCACTTGCGCTTTAATAACTTGAAAACCTATTTTGGCATCCACCTGTTCTACTACTGCCCTTCTGCGGTTCAAATCGGCGGAAACATTGCCCATATATTCATCAGGCGTAGTTACTTCCACTTTCATAATCGGCTCTAAAATAGCTACGTTAGCGCTTCGTATGGCTTCCCTGAAACCGATTTTGGCGCAAATCTCAAACGACAGCGCATCGGAATCTACGGTATGCGTACTTCCATCTAATAAAATCACGTGCAACGATTCTAACGCGAATCCGTATTTGCCGTTGAGCATCGCTATTTTGAAGCCTTTTTCTGCACCCACCACGTACTCTTTCGGGATAGCTGCCCCTTTTACCTGATCATCTAAGGTAAAGCCTTTTAGAGAAAGATTAGTGGGAGAAATAATGAATTTCATGGACGCGAACGAGCCTTTTCCACCGGTTTGGCGCTTGTAAGTTTCGGTATGCAAAATTTCATCCAAAATAGCTTCTTTGTATGCCACACGCGGTTTTCCGTGATTGCATTGCACGTTAAATTCGCGTTTCAGGCGGTCTAACAAAATCTCCAAGTGAAGCTCGCCCATGCCGCTAATGAGCAGCTGACCCGATTCTTCATCCTGCCGCACCACAAAAGTAGGATCCTCTTCGGATAATTTTGCCAACGAAGCCATTAACCTATCCTGATCATCTTTCGTTTTCGGCTCAATTGCAATTTGAATTACCGGCTCGGGAAAGGTAATGTTTTCCAATGAGATAGGATTCTTTTCATCACACAAAGTATCTCCGGTTTTAATCTCTTTCATGCCCACTAATGCCACAATGTTTCCGGCAGTAACCGACTCTAATTGATTTTGCTTGTTCGAGTGCATTTCCAAAATTTTAGCCACACGCTCGCGTTTCTCAGTATGCACATTATACACCGTTTCGCCGGAATTGAGCTTGCCGGAATATACTTTAATGAAAGTGAGTTTGCCCACAAACGGGTCGGTTGCAATTTTGAAGGCTAATGCAGCAAACGGTGCTTTTTCATCCATCGCACGTAATTCTTCTTTATCCGTTTTAGGATTAATTCCTTCTACAGCAGTCATATCCATTGGAGATGGCAAATACATTACCACAGCATCTATGAGGCGCTGCACGCCCTTGTTTTTAAATGATGAGCCGCACAACACGGGATTTATTTTTTGCTCAATCGTAGCTTTGCGAAGAATGGGAATTAAATCTTGAGGCGTAATAGAATCGTGGTCTTCAAAATATTTAATCATTAATTCTTCATCAAAATCGGCTAATGTTTCTACCAAAAGTTTACGATATTCCGCTACTTCTTCCATCATTTCTTCAGGTATCGGAATTTCGTAATAATGAGTGCCTTGTTCTTCTTCCTCCCATTCGTAGGCTTTCATCTCAATCAGGTCCACTATGCCTGAAAAGTTATCTTCCGCACCTATAGGTAATTGAATGGCAAGCGGATGCGCCTTCAGTTTCTCCTTTATATCATTCAAAGCGTTAAGAAAATTAGCGCCGGAGCGATCCATCTTATTGATGTAGCAAATTCTGGGAACGTGGTACTTATTGGCTTGGCGCCACACGGTTTCCGACTGGGGCTCAACGCCGCCCACTGCGCAAAAAATGGCTACGGCGCCATCTAAAATACGAAGCGAGCGCTCCACTTCTACCGTAAAATCCACGTGCCCGGGGGTGTCAATGATGTTGATTTTATACTCTTGGGCAAGATGCTTCCAATACACGGTAGTAGCCGCGCTGGTAATGGTGATGCCGCGCTCTTGCTCCTGTATCATCCAATCCATAGTGGCGGTGCCTTCATCCACTTCGCCGATTTTATAGTTTTTTCCGGTGTAAAATAAAATACGCTCGGTAGTGGTCGTCTTCCCCGCATCTATATGCGCCATGATGCCGATGTTCCTGATATGTTCGAGTTGCATAGTTCTTGTTTTTCAAAAAGTTTGCAAAAATATAGAATTATCAAAAAATCACTACTTTTGCCAATTCTTTTTAAGAATATTTAATTATATAACATTCAGAAATGAGCGAAATTAGACTAAACAGTTATTCATTACTTCCTCCCGTTGTAAAAAATTTATTGATTATCAATGCTATTATGTACTTGGCAACTATCGTGCTTCGAACGCGCGGCATTGAGTTAGTTTCCATTCTCGGGTTGCACTATTTTACCGCCCAAAACTTTGAAATCTGGCAGCCCATCACCTACATGTTCATGCACGGAAGTTTCGGACATTTATTCTTCAACATGTTCGCTTTGTGGATGTTTGGCGCCGCATTGGAAAACACTTGGGGCGAAAAACGCTTTCTAACCTATTATATGGTGTGCGGCATCGGCGCCGGGTTGATACAATTGCTTGTTGCCGGCTTAAGGATACATTCCTTATCTCAAAATCTTCCCCCGGATCTTGTTCAGATGATTGCTGAAAACGGGACACAAATATTACACGAAGGCAAAAACTATGTCGGCACCATGGGCGCATTAAATTTAGCCATAAACACGCCTACGGTAGGCGCATCGGGCTCGGTATTTGGGTTGTTGCTTGCCTTTGGTATGATGTATCCCAATAACCTAATCTATGTATATTTCCTCCTTCCCATAAAAGCCAAATGGTTTGTAATTATTTACGGCGCATTAGAATTGGTGCTGGGCGTAACCGGAACCAGCGACGGCATTGCCCATTTCGCGCATTTGGGCGGCATGTTATTCGGGTTATTCTTAATTTTATACTGGAATCGCGGCAATAGATATTTTCGATTTAAAATGCCTGTTTTTAACAAGAAAAAAGCTTACAGATATACTGTTTCTTCAAATTACCAATATGAACGTCCGCTTAGCGATGAGGAGTATAATTATCAAAAGAAGCAGAAAGAAGAGAAGACGAACCGGATCTTGGATAAGATTTCGAAAAGTGGGTATGAGTCGTTGACGCGGGAGGAGAAGGAGTTTTTGTTTAGTCAGAAGAAATAGGAAGACCATCATTTTTCTTTGCAGTTTTTCCCAAGTGCCGGCAACGCTGTCAATGTTATGGCTGTGCTCTTGCAGGTAGCCGCGAAGTTGTTGTATTTTCTTGGCATGGGCAATGTATTCATCTGAGCCGATGGTCATTCTGTTTTGCTCGTTGATGAGTTTGTTCATCTCCAAGCGGATGCCTTTAACGGTGGCTTCTACTTCTTTGCCGTTGATGTAGATGTTGATGCGGCGGGTGCTGGATTTTGCCATAAATGGGGAAATTTATGGCAAAGGTAAGGTGGGTGGAACTTGTTCCTGCTGCAATAGTTTTGATACATATGCCTCATCCGACAGACTATCTTCAAAACTCAATACCGACCAAAATCTTGTGTTTAAATTTGTTATTGAACGTTTTCCTTTCGGAATATCAATACGCAAAGGATCACATCTTACATTATGCATGGCAAATATTCTGTTGGCTGTGTTTTTATCTGCCACCGAAACAAAAACATACCGGGTGTTCAATTCAAAATATTGTTTTATTCCATAATTGATTAGTTATTTTTTACAGTCCCTTCAAATTCCGATCGAAGTTTAGCAAACATGACACCTTTAGAATTTTTAAACCATCATTCAAAAAAAATCCCTTATTTTGTTGTCGGATTTTAGGGGTACCTACATGCAAATATATTTTTCCCACTTATTCTCAAACATCTGCCCCTTCGCAATCTTATAATTTTCAACAATGACAATTCAAAAAAATGCAGTTTATAATATATCAAAATACTTTTGGCTATTTTTTATCTTCTTTTCCTGTATCACTCTACAAGCTCAAAACGATACCATCCGTTTATCTGAAGTAAAAGTATTTTCCGCCAATAAATTCGAAGAAAACATCCGAGACTTAAATTACAAGGTAGAAATCATCACCGAGAAAGATATTAATTTCAGAATGCCCCAAACCTCCGGAGAGCTTTTGGCGCAAACCGGCGCCGTGTTTATGCAAACCAGCCAGTTGGGCGGTGGCAGCCCGGTAATTCGTGGTTTTGAAGCCAATCGCGTACTGTTGGTCGTGGATGGCGTGCGGCTCAACAATACCATTTACCGCAACGGGCACTTGCAAAATGTGATTACCATAGATCCGAATATGTTGGAACGTGTGGAGATTTTGTACGGTCCCGGCTCCGTCATTTACGGCAGCGATGCGCTGGGCGGCGTCATGGCATTTTTTACCAAACGTCCCACTTTGGCTACCGGCGATCAAAAAGTTTTTGTTTCCGGATCTATGCAAGCACAGTTTCAATCGGCTACATTAAGCCCTTCGGGAAGTTTTACATTCAATTTTGCAAGACAAAAATTTGCATGGCTCATGTCATATTCCGGTAGAAAAATTAACGATTTGCGCGTAGGACGCAATATGAATCCATTGTATGGAGATTGGGGGTTGGCTAACTATTACGCAGAGCGTATTAACGACAAAGATTCTACGATTAGAAATTCCAAGCCCTGGATCATGAAAAATTCAGGGTATGAACAATATGATCTGTTACAAAAATTCTTATATAAACCGTCAAAGAATGTGTCATTGCAATTAAATCTTCAAGGATCAACCTCTGGCGATATTCCGCGCTACGACAGAATGTTATCCATGATTGGAGATAACATGGAATATGCCGAATTTTACTATGGGCCACAAAACCGTTTTTTCGGCTATTTCACTGCCGAAGTGACTAATCAGAAGCATTTTGACGATATGCGCATTACATTGGGCGGGCAATATATTGACGAGTCGCGAATGCAACGGAGGTTTAACAATAATGATAAACGGTACCAAAAAGAAGCAGTGGGCGTAGGCTGCCTCAACGCAGATTGGCAAAAAAGTGTCGGAAAAAATAAAAACTTTGAGCTTCGCTGGGGAATAGAAGCAGTGTATAATAACGTTACTTCTAAGGCATATAACGAAAATATCCTTACAGAAAAGATTACTTACAATGCCGTAACCCGTTATCCCGATTCGCTAAATCATGTATTTAATACTTCCGCGTATCTCACTCATTCTTGGGAAATTAACGAGCAATGGATTTTCAGGCAAGGTTTTCGGGTAACCTACCAATATCTGCATTCTGTTTATACCGATTCAGTGATGCGCTTGACTAAATTTCCATTTGATAACACTATTTTAAACCAAACAGCGGCGCCCACCGGATTTTTGGGCGTTATTTTTATGCCCAAACATCATTGGCGATTGGTGCTGAACCTTGCCACCGGTTTTAAATCGCCCAATGTGGATGATACCGGCAAAGTAAACGATTCTAAAGCCAACATGCGCCAACTCATCATTCCCAATCCTGATTTACAACCGGAATATGTATATAATATGGATCTGAGTATCGAAAAAACATTTTTCAACCGACTGAATTTCGGAATTTTAGGATTTTTCACCTTGAATCAAAACGTGGTGAGTGTAGGAAGAACGACGTTGAACGGGCAAGATTCAGTGATGTTCGACGGTAAAATGTGTGACGTGTATAGCTTGCAAAATTTTGGCTTGGGCTATATTACCGGAATACAAGGATTTATGAATTTACAAATCACTAAATTTTTCAATATCAACGGCAATATTGCTTACACTTACGGGCGCATTTTAGATGAGGCAAGAACGCCGTTAAGCCACGTCCCGCCGCTCTATGGCATTATTTCTTTTGTATTTAAGCATAAAGGATTTACAGGCGATTTTTATGTGCGTTATAACGGATGGAAGCACGCCAAAGATATTAATATTGATGGCGAAGATAATTATACGATGGGCATGCCGCTCGAAAACGGTGAATATGCAGGGTTTCCGGCTTGGTTTACCTTAAACCTCAAATTAGCCTATCAATTCAATAAACATCTATCCATACATGCCGGCATTGAAAATCTGTTAGATACCTATTATCGTTTAAACGCATCGGGCATTTCGGCGCCGGGAATTAATGGGATGATGGGAGTAAGATGTTGTTTTTGAACTACTGTCCAAAAACAATCTGGTCGTTATTCTTATTATAAAACCTAAATTGAACCACCGAAAAATTAGGCTTCTCCACAATGCAAATCCAGCGGCCAAAACGCAACCACCATTTCCATTGTTTAGAAAATAATCCTTTGGTAAGATAGGCATGTAAAAAAGGATGTACCGCCAAATAAAAACCTTTTTCACGTTGTTTATTGACTAAATATTCAATCATATTTTCTATATCCTCCTGAATGAGGAGCGAAGATTTTATTTTCCCTGTTCCATTGCAGGTAGGGCAAAGTTCCGAAGTTTCAATGATGGTGGCTTCCCGAACCCTTTGGCGTGTAATTTGAACTACTCCAAACTTATTCACCGGCAAAACGGTGTGCTTGGCTTTATCACTTTTCATTAACTCCTGCAACGTTCGGTACAATATAGTTCGGTTTGCATTTTTTGCAAGATCAATAAAATCAACGCTAATGATGCCGCCCATATCTCTGAGCCGGAGCTGGCGCGCAATTTCTACCGCCGCTTCTAAATTTACACGCAGCGCATTTTCTTCCGAATTGCCCGTTTTAATTCTGTTACCGCTATTTACATCAATCACATGCATTGCTTCCGTGTGCTCAACAACGAGATAAACTCCTTGTTTTAAAATAACTACCTTTCCAAACGAGCTTTTTATCTGCAAAGCCACATTCATTTCTTCAAAAATCGGCTTTTGTCCTTTATAGAGCTTTACAATATTCTTTTTATCAGGAATATGGGTAGTGAGATACGATTTTATTTCTTGAAACAATTCTTTGTTGTCCACGTGCACCGCTTCAAAAGAATCATCCAATACATCTCGAATGATGGAGGTAATCCTGTCTTCTTCCGAAGCAATTTTAGCCGGCGACTTTGCCTGGGGCAATTTAGCCACAACGGTTTTCCATTTTTCCAACAACAAATTCAAATCTGCTGTCAATTCGTCTATGTTTTTGCCTTTAGCTACCGTTCTGATAATAATTCCAAAACGCTTAGGGGTAATAGATTGTACGATTTTTCTCAGCCGGTTTCGCTCTTCTCCGTTTTTTATTTTTTGAGAGACCGTGATCTTATTCATAAAAGGCACCAAGACCAAATATCTTCCGGCTAAAGAGATTTCGGCAGTGAGCCGCGCACCTTTTGTTGAGATCGGTTCTTTAGCCACCTGAACTAAAATAGCTTGCCCGGGTTGAATAATATCACTGATCAGACCCGCTTTTTCCACTTCCAACTGTTGCTTAACATTAGCGATACTTCTTTTCCGATTGTGAATCACTTGATTTACAAATTCATTCAGCGAGCGCGCATACAATCCTAAATCTAAATAATGGAGAAAAGCATCTTTTTCATCGCCAATATTTAGGAAGGCGGCATTTAGCGCCGCATTTATTTTTTTCACTTTCGCAAGATAGATGTCGCCCACTGCGCACTCTTCCGTTTTCTTCTCACGATGAATCTCCATGAGCTTTTTGTCTTCCAACAAAGCAATTTGCACTTCTGCCTCACGAGAAGTAATAACTAATTCTTTGGAGATTTGTTTAGGTTCTTCAGGGTTCATTTTGATAAAAAAAGAAAACTAAATAGAGTGTATCTCAACACCATATTTAGTTTTCATGATAGGGTTAAAGAAAAACACTATTTCTTCTTATGTCTGTTTTTTCTTAGCCGTTTTTTCCTCTTATGGGTCGACATTTTGTGTCTTTTTCTTTTTTTACCGCTTGGCATAATAGTAGAGTTTAGTATTATTTAATTTTTTTAACAACGTTCACAAAAGTTTTACAAGGTTTAAATGATGGAATTTTGTGAGCGGGGATAACGATAGTGGTTTTCTTAGAGATGTTGCGAGCGGTTTTTTGAGCTCTTTGTTTTACGATGAAACTACCAAAGCCTCTTAAATAAACGTTTTCATTTTTGGCTAACGCACCTTTTACAGATGCCATGAAAGTTTCAACAACTGTTTGAACGGCTTGTTTTTCAAGACCTGTTTTGTTTGAAATTTCGGAAACGATTTCTGCTTTTGTCATGATTTTTTTAATTTTTATGGGTTAAACAATATTTTTAATATAGATATTAAGCGGCGGCAAAGATATACATTTCTTTGATTTACAAGTCATCCGTGATTTTTTTTCTAATTTTCTATAAAATGATACAAATGAGAGGCCAGCCGGCTGGCACCAATTCTAAAGAAAACATTAGATAACCAATTGATATTTAGTGTGTTTTCTAATAATTTCAGATATAATAACGTCGTATTAACATCTATAATTCCGCCTGCCGGTTTGATGCCAATTTCCCTTTTTGTTTCATTATAAAATTGATAAATAGCATCTACCATGACCAAAAAAGCCTCCGGAGTGGAATTAATTGCAATTTTTCCGGTAGATGTTTTAATAAAATTTGCGCCGGCATGCATCGCCAACATCGAGGCTTTGAAAATATAATCGGGGTTTATCAGTTCTCCGGTTTCTAAAATTACTTTTAAATGTGCCTCGCCGCATGCTTTTTTTATGGCTACAATTTCATCAAAAACGACCTCGTACTTTTCTTCCAGAAATAAACCTCTTGAAATTACCATGTCAATTTCGTCTGCGCCTTGTGTTACAGCGTATTCCACTTCCGCTACCTTAATGGCTATCGGAGATTGCCCGTGGGGAAAAGCGCCGGCAACCGAAGCCACTTTTATAGAAGTGTTTTGCAACAACTGCTTGGCTTGCTTTACAAAAACCGGATACACGCACACGGCAGCCGTTTGATAAAGCGCGGCATTTGCACATAATTGTTCAATTTTTTTCACATCGTCGTTGCCTTCCAGCGTGGTCAAGTCAATACAATGCAACGCAAATCGAATCGCCTCTTTCTCGGAAGAGAAATTTCGCAACGATTTGTTTTTAATTTCCTCAATGCGAGCTTGTACTTCGCTTAATGAATGAGTATATGAAGGAAGTGAAATCATAATTTGATGATTTAAGGCTTAAAAATTTAAAGTTTGATTATCTTTTGTGTTTGGGTGCCCATTTCGGTAATTATTTTTATAAAATATATTCCTGCGGGGAAATGGGAAATATTGATTTTATTTTTTGTTTCTGTATTTGGGCAAACACGTAGGTTCGCCCCTACGTTACGACCTGTTATATCAAAAATCTCAACATTCATAATTAGCTTCGCTGAGCTTGCCCCTAACGGGGCTGCGGTTCCTAATTCATAATTCCTAATTCTTAATTCCCCTGTGGTTGGGTTTGGGTAAATTTCAATATTGTTTTCCCATTCTGCAACCCCTACATGCTCCGAAATTCCCAGCGTATATTCGCCCGGCAAAATATAACTTGCAATAACTCTGCCCGATGTATTGCTTCCTGTAACTGTAGTGGGAATAATTTGCCAATCATGGGCGGCATCTTTTCTGTACAATAAAACGACATGCTCTTTGGGGTATGGATACACCAAAGACAAACCGTAAGGAAAATAATACTGAGCTTGCATCGGGCTATATTTTAAAAATCCTATGCGCCAAAAATACCTGTCGGACATTTTAACAATATCAGGATGAGCGTTTTTAGCCGGCGTGGGAGCAAACAGATTGTACTCTACTCTAAGGATAGACTCATCGGTAATTTCAGTAACAGTAACGGTAAAATTAGCATCCGACATAGTTATATTGCCTGTTTTATCAATCACTTGCGTATAATCATAACAGGCATCGCCCATTTTGAAGTTCGGGTCTATTGCCCAAAAAACCGGCTCAAACGGAAGTTCTACTTCTACTATATCGTGCTCTCCCGAAAACCGCACCCTCTCCTTCAAATATCTTTCACCGGAAGCGGAAACAAATTCTACATCCACCAAATTGTTATGGGCAAAATACTCAGCATAATGTAATCTTTGTTTAAAAGCAACCTGGTATTTATTGCTGCTGCCTGCTACCGGTTTTACAGAATCAATGTTAAAATTTAAAAAACCGGGTTGGTGCACCCATCCTAAAAAGAAATCGTGCAAAAAGTCTATACCGGAAATTTGAGATAATTTGTCGAAAAACTCTACAGAAGTTACATTTCCATACCTATTTTCATCAAAAAGTTGCTGTATGGAAGAAAAATACAAATCATCGCCCATATAATGACGCAAAGTGTAGGCAACCAATCCGCCTTTATCATAAACCAAAGGAATGTTATAGGTTTCAGACGTGGGCGTATTATCTAATGCATATTGCTGGCAGATAGCACTTCTTAACACTTTCATGTGCAATTTTCTAATTCCGGTTTTGTAGGTTTCTAAAGTAGGGTCTAACATTTCATCGCACAAATATTCGCTGTATCGTGCAAACCCTTCGTTAATCCACATATCTTGCGAAGTGGAGCAGGTAATGAGATTGCCAAACCAGCTGTGCGCCAATTCGTGAGCAATAAGATCTTGGTTGGCAGTAGTTCCGTTAACGTAAGATTGAGGATAAGCAATGTTGGTAGCATGTTCCATAGCGCCACTGGGAAAAGGCACAACCACATAACCCACACGTTGCCAACGGCAAGCGCCCCAGCGTTTCTCAAAAGTATGAATGAACGTTTTTAAATTTACAAACGAGCCGGGAACTCTTTGAATGTAAGTAGAATTGGCATAAATTTCAATAGGTAACACTTCGCCGGAAACGCTAAGAATGGTATCTTTATAAGCCTTAAAATCGCCTACCGCCACCGAAGCCAAATAAGTGGGAATCGGATCGGTAAGTTCCCATTTCCATCGCATAGCATCGCCTAAATTTGTGGAATCTACTAACATACCACCGCAAATGGCTTTTTTATCTAAATCTGTAGTAATGTTAAAAGTATAGGTTGACTTATCGGTAAATTCGTCAATGCATGGAAACCAGATACGTCCAAAAGAGTGCGGGTAAGTGTAAATACCTACGCCCATGTTGTAGGCAAAATCGGAAGTAAAGTGGAATCCTCCGAATGACTCTTTGACAGGTTTTCCATGATAATAAATCCGAATGGTTTCAGTTTGCCCAACTGTTGAAAATGGCACATCTATCTTTAATTGTTGCCCTGTATGCAAAAAAGTTACCGTTTGCGTCCCATTTTTTACAGAATCAACAGTTAATGCCCAAAAATCAAGGTTGATATTCGCAAGCGGGGCTATTTTTGCCACAACAGTAACATCGGTATAACCTTTAATCTCTTGTTGTGCAAAGTTTCTAATTTCCAAGTTAATATCATAATGCGATACGCAAATCGTATCGGCTTTGGTTTGCGCCCATAAACTTTGCGTAAAAAGCAGAGCGATGATTTGAATAGTAAAAATTAGATTTTTCATATTTATTATGTTATTTTTTTTGATAAAAATGCATGCCGAGATAAAAACGCACGCCTTGCGGATATGGATGATCCGTTTTGAAAATATTTAGCATATAATCCATTTTAAACAATAGACTAATTCTGCTTGATGTAAAAAACTCCACGCCAATTACCGGATTAACAATGTAAAGCGGATTTCTAAAATACACAACCGACTCCGCCCATTGATCGTTTTGTGGTTTTTCTATAAAAATTAAATGAGTAGCGCTACCGCCCCCTAAGGTAACTCCTATAAACGGCGCCCATTTTTTAACCGGATAAAGCACATCGAAAGTAAGCCCCCCCCACCCTATTCTGCAGATATTTTTGTAGGCTCCATATTTACAAGTAGAAAAATACCCTTCGCCTCCTACACGAAAATAGCGATTAAGGTAAATACTCATTTTCCCTCCAATGCCAAAAGTTGCCCCTTTAATTTGTTGCTCTATTGCATTGCATTGCAAATCATAAACCATAAAACTTTTGCTTTGAACGTAGCCTGTGTGGATAAACATACCGCCGGAATAGCCTTTGTATCCCCATTTAATCGTATCTTGCGAAAAGGCAGAAAGATGGATAAGAGTAAAAAAGAGTGCAGTAATTATTTTTTGCATAGTTTGGCATTCATATTCAACTTTTTACGGCGCCCGAAGTTCAACATCCTCCTCAATATCCCAAAAACCCCTGATGGTTATCTCTTTATCAATATAAAATATCTTTTCAGGCTGTATTTTTTTGCGGTAATTTCCCGTATCCCATCTTTCGTTTTTATTTATATCCTCAATTACTCTAATGCGATAACTTCCAGGTAAAAGATGTTTGTATTCTATTGTTTTAGAAGATGATATAATATCTTTACAGACTACTTTCTGATTAGAAGAGAGCAGTTCTACAATAAAATCCGCACCGTTTTTATCGTCTGTTTTATAATGAATGATTAAATTGCCGTAATCTTTCTCCGTTTTCTTTGAAAATGAGGCGACTAAAGTGTCGTTTGTGGTACCGTCGTATCCGTAAAAAGATGAATCCGCAAGCATGATTGTGTAGTTTATTTTTGGCTCAAAAACAAAAGGAACAGGGAGTTGCATTACAAAAGTATCCGGAACACTAACATAGATTGCAGTAGTATCCTTTTCGCCTTTAATGACAGCAATCACAAACATTTGCACGCTGTCGGCAGGTTGCACCGGATAGGAAAAATTAAGTGAAGCAGGCAGGTACAAGTCATCTTTATTGGTAAGATCAATATTTAGAATAGGGGTTGTAAGCTTTCTCGTTCTTCCTGTTTGTTGTGAATTTTTGTAGGGCAGCAGATCCACTGTATCTATCCGAATATCATCGGTTTGTATAAATACCATTGCCGATTCTTTAAAAAACGTTTTTAAATACACCGAAATCGTATCTTTTGTTGTATTAATTTTTGAAAAAAAATCAACAATAGTGTCGCCTTCTATTTGAATATCAAAAGAATATACAGGAAGTTTGTAAGGGAAATGGTAAATTCCGGTTTGAGGGCTCGTGCAAGGCGCAAGTACTTGCATCGTGTCCGCTTCCTGAAACATGCGCAAAGTTATAAAAGCAGTATCTGCTCTAAACAATGAATCCGTAGCATAATATTTTGCTTGAAACATATCGTCTGAAAAAGCAATGAATTCATTGGGCAAATCGTATATCAAATTTGAATTGATATCTTTAAGTGCAAATACTTTATAACTTTCCGGTTTGAGATGGTTAAAAATAAATCTTCCTTGCTCATTGGTTTTCGTCAGGTAGTTGGGGCGCACCGTAAGCGGCAAAGAGTCAACGTCTTGTTCGTAAAGCATTACAAAACATCCTGCTTCGGGCTGGTTGGTTTCCGCATTTACTACCACTCCGAAAAGTTTGTGCATATCTATCGAATCTCCGGTAGAAAATGCATAATCATAACTGTTTAATTTGTTGCCTTCGTTAAAATCCTGGATACAGTTTGAGAACAGGATATTGTAAGTAGTATTTTGCCGAAGCGTATCCTGCATTTTTACGAGCACCGATTTTCCTTTCGTAGAATAGTCGATGCGCTCATTCAAAGGAGGCGAGAAAATAACATTTTCTGTCGGGTTATTTAACGTAACATATTCATCGAAAGTTATTTTTATGATTTTTCCTTGAAAATTCGTACTTGCATTTTCAGGTTTTTCGGCTACTACCTTGGGCGGCGTAACGTCTTTAGGGCCTCCGGAGGGTAGAACGATTTTGGCGCAACCGGCGAGGAGGAGAAGGGAGAAAAGGAGCAGGGAGAAGGGAGAAAGGGAAATGCGGAATGTCATTATATATAAATTAATACGATAAGTTAAACGAAACAAAAGTGATAAACTTATGTGAGCGCGAAATTATGAATTAAATTTTAACTTAATATAATATCCACCGGCTTTATTACCTATTTGTTTAGGGCGCTCCTAAAAATTAACGCACTCTAATTCAACACATTCAACAAACACACCGGAAGGTGTGTAATATGAATAACCCCGTGCAAGCCGAAGGCGCAGCTCGGGGTAGGAAAAGCACGCGCACTCTCTACAACCCCGCAGGGGTTGAACATCAGCATTTTACTATGGTTGCGTACCTAACGGCACGCTGTTTTATCCGCATGTCATTCTTACCCCGAGCTGCGTTCGCCATTGGCGAACTTGCACGGGGTTATTACTTGTTTACCGAATTGAACATGTTTTTGGGTTTGTAACTAACAGTATGAATGATTTTTTTATACAATCCATTGATAGATAGATTTTTTCAATAATGATTGTTGTTTAAACTATTTTAATAATTTTGCAGCGATGTTTTAACTTTTTTTTCAAAAAGTATTAATGGACTCCTTGCTTTTTGAAAAACTAAAATATCAAAAACTAAATTTTAGGAGCCCCCTATAATAACCAGACATATAAAACAATGAAAAACACAAAAAACGTAAAAAAAAATAAGAAACCCAGCATGGGTTTCTTAAAAGTTGTTGCATTCCTTTTCTTATGCAACCTCTTTCTTCCCTTACCGCTTTCCGCGCAAGGCGGAACAACGGGGCCGCTTACATGGAAAATAAACAATAATACGCTTACTATTAGCGGCACTGGGGCGATGCCGGATTACG
>WQWP01000036.1 GCA_009787485.1 Lentimicrobiaceae bacterium
ATCCGCCGGAATGGTGCCGTTGGGTTCCATGTTTGTAACAGATGCCTATACAACAAGTTTGAGATTGGAATCAAACTCCGTTATTTCTGTTGAACAAGGCGGTAACCTCAACCTGAAAAACGAGCAAACCATCCCTTTCAATATTTTCGTTAACAGAGCGGAATTGGCTGAGGTAATGGGTATTCCGGGAAAAATCAATGTTATTTTATCTGACCGGATTATTTCAAAAGAAGAATTTGCGGTTACTTGGAATTACGCGCGTTCGGGATTGCGGGTCGAGCCCGCAATGACGGTCGTGTCAGATCGAATTTTCATTCAACATGAGGTAGTCGAAACACTTGACGATGCTACCTCGAATCGTATTTTCGCCTATTTGGCAAATTCCATCCGAAAAAGTAACAATACTATTCCATACTCATTCGTCGCTGCCGTTGATTTTTACAAAGGACAAAAATTAAATCCCGATGAAATTATCCTTTCCGATTATGCCGCCCAAAGGCTGAATGCCGGCTTGGGCGATACCATTTCCATCAGCTATTTTATTTCTAAGCAATTTAAAACGTTAATAGAGGATTCCGTTTTTCTAAAAGTGAGAAAAATAGTTCCTTTAGCAGAAATACAGGCTAACCCACCCTTAGTAGCCGAATTTCCCGGTTTATCCAATGTGGAACGTTGCACGGATTGGAACAGCGATTTGCCCATCAACATGAAATTGATAACGGAGGAGGATGAGGCGTACTGGGAGCAATACAAGAATACGCCCAAAGCCATTGTTTCTTATGCTGCGTTGGCGCCGCGCTGGGAAAATGCTTATGGCAGCGCCACTGCTTTACAGATTAAAAATACAGATCTTTTAGATGATTTAACGTTTGAAATGTTTGATATTCAATTGATTTATCCGCGTGAAACAGGGCTTTCTGCTGCCAGATCGGGCGTTGATTTTTCAAGTTTGTTTTTTTCGCTCGGTTTTTTTATCCTCATTTCTGCTGCGATGCTGATGATTGTGCCGTTGTCGGAGATGCTTTTTCGCCGGCGCGATGAACTTAATTTACTGAAAGCTACGGGGTTTTCTAACAAGCGCATTGTGCGGTTGCTTTGGCGGGAATCCACACCGGTTGTTTTCATTTCTGCTATTGTGGGGGTAATTGTTGGGTTGCTTTACACTTATTTGGTTTTGTTTTTATTGGGGAATGTTTGGAAGGGGGCAACGCATACTGATGGGTTTAGAGTGCTTCCTGATTTTATGACTGTTTTTTGGGGAGTGATTTTGGGGGTTGCTTTGTCGTTGTTGTTGCTGTATTGGCGTATTGTTCGGTCTCTTAGTAGCACGCAGATGACGCGGATGAAAAGGATTAACGCAGATAAAAAACAAAAAAAAATCTGCGTAAATCATGATAATCCGTGTCATCTGCGTGCTTTTACTCCTTCGAAATTGATACGCTCTTCCATACTTTACAACAAAAAACAAGCCCTCCTCTCCTTCATTACCTTGGCTTGCGGCGTGCTTATCGTGTTTTCGGTGGGGCTTAACCGCCGTAGCTTTGCCGACAGTTCCCAAATTCGTACTGCCACCGGAGACTTTTCGCTTTGGTGCGAAACGAGTGTGCCGATTTATCACAACCTCCAAACGGAAGAAGGGCGCGCTAAATTGGGATTGAGCGACTTATCCAAAGAAACGCACATCATACAACTGTTGAAATACAATGCCGATGATGCAAGTTGTCTCAACCTCAACAAGGTCGTTACCCCAAATGTATTGGGTATAGATATGAACGAGTTGAAAGACAGCGATTTCAAAATCACCCAAATTATAGAAAACTCCGTATATCCCGCGTTGGTGGACGAAACCGTTTTGCAGTGGAGTTTAGGCAAAAAGTTGGGCGACACGTTGGTGTATATGGGCGAAAAAGGCGACACCGTACGCATACAATTAGTAGGAGTACTTCAAAATTCCATTTTTCAAGGATCTATATTGATTGATAAATCTTTATTCTCTGAAATCTGGAGCGAAATATCAGGCAGTGAAATTATGCTGCTTAAAGTGCCGGATGACAAGATTGACGAAACCAAAACGCTCATTCTACAGGCATTGAATAATTATGGCGTACGGATAATGACCACCGGCGATCGGTTGAAAATGTTTTACAGTGTTACGGATACTTACCTCACTATTTTTCTAACATTAGGTGGGCTGGGATTGCTGCTTGGCATCTTCAGTTTTATCATCGTTGTTCGGAAGAATTTGCTTGCGAGAGAGAAAGAGATAGCGCTGTACCATTCGTTGGGATTTAACGAAAAAAGGATATTCAACTTGCTTTATAAAGAGAATGTGATTGTGCCGCTTGCGGCTATTATAACGGGGGCGCTGGGCTCGTTGCTGGGGGTAAGTTTGGGGTTTGGAAGTGTGAGTGTGGGGATTTGGGGGCTGGCGGGTGTCTTTTTGTTAACCTTTATTCTTTGTGTGGCTGTTTTTGTTAGGGAAGCTGTGAAGAGATATTTGATAAAATTATCTACTGCAACATGTAAATAAGTATGAGTTCATATTACTAAAATGTTCCAAAAAATCAAAATATTCTGATTTTTTGGAACATTTTAGTATTTTTGCGCTCGGAAAATTGATTCAATTATGAAGCGTAAAATTTTAAATTCATTAGTTGAATGGAAAAATAGTGAAGAGCGTAAGCCTTTGATTTTATTGGTATTTTGACTTTGCGTTCCGAAATACCGCTACAAACTATTTTGTCGCCTATAGAAACCGATAACACTTTCCTTGGAGTAATGACAGAAAACTATGTAGCACAGTGCTTTAAAACAAAAAACCATCGTTTAGCATATTGGCAAAGCGAAGGTAAAGCAGAAGTAGATTTTGTTTTGCAAATAGACGGAAAAGTAGTACCCATAGAAGTAAAAAAAGGCAAGCGTAATCGCGCAAAAAGTTTGGGCGTTTTTATGGAAAAATACAAATCGGAATATGCAATCCGTATTTCCAAAAAGAATTTCGGATTTGTAAACAAGATAAAATCAGTGCCTTTATATGCTGTTTTCTGCATTTGAGAAATTGTCTTTTGATTATTATAATAAAATAGTTGAGAACTCTTTATAAACAAAATCTGATGAAAATCCTCCTCCTCACCACCAGCTCCGGCGAAACCTACTGCAGCAACTGCTTCCGCGACAATTTGTATGCACAGGCGTTGCGCAATGCAGGGCACGACGTCATCATTATGCCGTTGTACCTTCCGATAGCCAATAAATCGTTGCGTGCAGATACGCCCTTGTTTTTTCCGGCAACCTCTTACTATGTGGCGCAAAAGTTTTTCAAAAAAGGGAAAGTGCCGCGTCTTCTTGAAAAAATCCTAAATGCACAGGCGCTGCTGCGATTGGCCGCCTCTCTTTCAGGAACAACCTCCGCCAAAGGAATGGAGCAGATGACGCTTTCCATGATCAATGGCGAGGGGAAAAGTTTTGAGCATCAAGTCGAAAAAATTATTCATTGGATTGAAAACCACGATACTCCCGAGGTTATTCATTTGCCCACATCCATGTTGACCGGCATTGCAAAGGCAATTAAAAGCCGCATGAATATTCCTATTGTTTGCTCACTAAAGGATGAAGAAGTTTGGATAGACGAACTCGAAAGCCGGTATGCACGCGAAGCATGGGAAGCCATTGGATATAATTCGATTTATATCGACAGATTTGTAACATCAAGCGAATCGTATAAATCGATTTCACTCAATAAAATCCCTGACATTAAAGAGATAGACGTTGTTCCCTTAGACGAAGATATTGCAGAAAAATTATTGGAAATTTACCTTCAAATAAAATAGAATCTTTATTTTCGCCGGCATTATGTTAAAAATAAGAAACTATAACGGAGCAGAGCAAGTATTTGACCCTGTTCGTAAAAAATGGGTCGCTTTTACGGAAGAAGAAAAAGTGAGACAGTTCTTTATCCTGCGTTTAATCAACGAGTTGAAAATTCCTGCTTCCCATATTTCTATAGAACGAAAAATTACATTGAACGGACTTACCAAACGCTATGACATCGTAGTATATAAAACCGCTGTTCCCTGGATGGTAGTAGAGTGCAAAGCGCCGCATATTCCTCTCACCCAAGAGGTAATAGAACAAGCAGGAAGATACAATCAAACATTAAACGCCGAAATAATTGGGGTAACCAATGGAGCGGAAGAGAGGTTTTTTAAAATTGATTTTGAAGCAGGGGATATAACTTCCGTAACTCTTTAACTTTAAATCTTTAAATCTTAAATCTTAAATCAAATTCTGCCATTCCAAAATTATTATATATTTGCACCCTTGCAAAAAAATGCAAATTAAAACAATAATTTATTAATAATCAAACAAATATCAAATGAGAAACAAAGGTTTATTTCTGTTTTTTTCTATAGTTATTGCTATTACATGTTTGTACTGCTTGTCTTTTTCATTCGTATCGTGGAGAATCTCTAAAGAAGCCGACCGGTTTGCCAACGATTCGGCGGTAATTGAAGAAGCATTATTCAATATTGCGGATCCGATGCGGGCAAACCAAGTCAGAGACTCAATCGTGAGTGCACGCAGGTCGCAATTCCTTTCAGATAAAAACGATGAGAGAGTATTTTTAGGATTTACATTCCGGCAAGTTAGACAAAAAGAGATTAACTTGGGTCTTGACCTACGTGGCGGGATGAGCGTTACATTAGAAGTTTCTTTCCCCGACGTGCTTAAAAGTTTAGCCGAGAACACGGAAGACCCGTTATTTGTGAGCGCTTTTGAAAAAGCTGATGAAGAACTTAAGCAAACAGGCGGCGATTTCATTGACATTTTCGTTAGAAATTTCAATGCGGAAAAAATTGCCATGAACATGCCGAATGCGCAACTACGCACCTATTTCGGAGAGCGTGCCGGCATTAAAGGTGCTACAGACGCAGATATTATCAAGTTTTTGAGGGCAGAATCGAATGAGATTATTGACAGGACTTTCCGTATTTTACGTACACGTATTGACCGCTTTGGAGTTGCGCAACCCAACATACAACGCTTGCAAGGAAGCCGTATTTTGGTGGAACTTCCGGGAGTGAAAGAGCCCGAACGGATTACCGACCTGCTGAAAAGTACCGCAAAATTAGAGTTTTGGGAAGTTTACAACGAGCATGTAAATGGAAGGTCTATCATAGAGCGTTTTTATGAAGCAGACCAACGCTTAGCACGAGATTTAAAAGCCAGAAGAGAGTTAGAAGCCAGAAGGGCTGCACAAAATGAAATCACAGAGGAAATTACAGAGGATGAAACATCTGTTTTTGAAGATGACACATTAGAATCTATAGACGGCGCTATTTTAGCCCTTGCCGCACAAGGCTCTCACGACGGCATAGCCATAGCGCTTTTCAAAGAATCGGATATGAAAGCTGTGGATCAAATGCTTCCTGAGTTGAAGAGATATTTGGGAGATAAAAACATAGTGTTCATGTGGGGAAAACCGGAAAGAAGAAGTAACCTCTTTCCGTTAATTCCATTGAGAAGAAATAATGACCGTATTGGGCCCAAATTAAGCTCCGAAACCATTGGCGGCGCACGCGTAGTGAGAACAGCACGCCAGGACGTGAATGAGAAAAATCAAACGGTGGTAACCATGGCTATGGAGAGTCAGGCTGCCGACGAGTGGCGCAAAATTACAAGAGCTGCAGTTGACAACAAGACGAGAATCGTTCACATTGCCGTTGTGCTGGATAACTTTGTGTATTCTTATCCGATGATAAGAAGCGAAATTCCGAATGGACAATCTGAAATTAGCGGCAATTTTACCATTGATGAAGCCAAAGACTTAGCTACCGTATTAAATTCCGGGAATCTGGAGGCGCGCGTAATTATCGTTCAATCGGAAGTGGTAGGACCTACTTTGGGTAGAGAATCTATTAACGCCGGTTTGCTTTCGTTTGCACTGGCATTTGTGTTAGTACTTTTATATATGTTCTTGTATTATAGCAAAGCCGGTTTAGTTGCTGACTTTGCTTTGTGCGTGAACATTTTCTTCATTATGGGTGTGCTTGCCTCTTTGGGTGCGGCGTTAACCTTGCCCGGTATTGCCGGTATTGTACTCGCCCTCGCCATGGCGGTGGATGCGAACGTGTTGATATACGAGCGTATTCGTGAAGAAGTGCGGGCAGGAAAAGGCGCCCGACTTGCCTTGGATGAAGGTTACAAAAGAGCTTACCCCGCTATTATTGACGCCAACGCAACCTCATTAATTACAGCGATCATTCTTTTTGTATTTGGTTCAGGTCCTATTCAAGGGTTTGCTACTACGTTAATTATCGGTATTTTATCATCATTGTTTACAGCAATTTTTGTAGCTCGTTTAGTTTTTGAGCGCGGATTGGTAAAAGGCATGGACTATAAATTCGGAAACAAATACACCATTAATACTTTTGCAAATGCTAAATTCGACTTTATCAAAAACAAAAAGTATTTCTACTGGGGCTCTATCATTGCGAGTGTTGTGATGTGCGTTTCTTTTGCTGTTCAAGGCTTAGAGCAAGGTATTGATTTTACCGGTGGTAGAAATTTTGTAGTTCGCTTTGACCAAAACGTGAGAACCAATGAAGTGCGATCGGCAGTGGCAGATGCTTTTGGCGGTAGCCCTGAGGTAAAAACGTTTGGTGGAAATAACCAGGTGAGAATTACCACAAACTATAAGATAGACAGTAACGACCCTGAGGTAGATAAAGAGGTGGAAAGCATGCTATTCCATGCATTAAGAGGATTTTTCGTAAAAGCCGATTTAACCGAAAGCGATTTTACGCAACAAATTGACGCACGCGGTATTCAAAGTGTGCAAAAGGTGCAACCTACTGTGGCGCGCGAATTGCTTGGACAAGCCATTTGGGCAGTGTTTATCTCCATCATATTGATCTTTGTCTATATTGCCATACGTTTCCGCAACTGGCAGTTTGGTTTTGGCGCTTTAATTGGTTTGGCACACGATACCTTGCTCACGCTCGGATTATTCTCGTTGCTATATAGAATCATGCCGTTCTCTATGGAGATTGACCAGTCGTTTATTGCAGCGATGCTTACGGTAATTGGATACTCTATTAACAACGTGGTTATTATTTTCGACCGTGTGCGTGAGAACCTGAGCCTCTACCCAAAACGCGAGCTTTATGTAAACATCAATGGCGCTATTAACAGCACATTAGGTCGTACGTTGAATACAGCGGGATCCACCATCCTCGTATTAATCGCCATCTTTATTTTAGGCGGTGAAGTAATTCGCGGATTTATTTTCGCCATGACCGCCGGTATCATTATCGGATCTTACTCAGGTATATTTATCTCTCCACCTTTCTTGTATGATTTATTGATCAAAGCTAAGAAGATTAAGCGCAAAAAGGTTGAGTTGATGAAATAAAACCAACAAAAATCCCCTTCGTTTGGAGGGGATTTTTTTTACTCTCCCCCTTAATCCTCCGCCAGTGGAGAAGATTTAGCCAAATTTTACCTTATTATTTTACATGCTCCGGTTTCATCCTTGCAAACCGCAACATTTTCAAAATCCAGTCGGGCAACGGCTTTTCGGGATTGCGGTTACGCAGGTTGAGATAAAGTCCCAATTTTTTCATTATAGGAATTTTGTGTGTTTCCACAAATTCGATGAGGTAGCCGTCGGGGTCTTCTATGTAGGTAAAATGACCGGCGGCATCGCCCATTTCGAAGGATTCGGCATCGCTTTTTTGCTTCACGGCGCTATCGGCGGTAAACGGGAAGCCCAAGCTTGCGCATTTTCTTTCTAGTGCACGCATATTCTGCACATCGAAGCAAATTTGGATAAATCCCGGATCGCCCCAGTAGCGTCCTTCATAGATTTTGTTTGGCGTGCGGTCGAGCGCCTGCACCAATTCGATGTACGATGGTCCAAACAATCTGCTGAAAGCGCCCTTGCGAGGTTTCGACTCGGTAAGTAATACCCTGCGAAAGGTTTTATTCCCTGAAGGCAACGCCGCGACATCGGAGAAAACGCCTGTTTCATCGGCAAGCAGTTTGTCGTACCCTAAAATATCGCGGTAAAGCACGAGCGTTTTTTCAATATCGGTACAGCCTGTAATGGCGCCCACCGGTCCGCCCGTAGAGCGTTTTTCATCACGGAAAATATAGTTATCTTCTACTATCTGAAAACTGTTTCCATAAATGTCTTCAATAAAAAATACGTCTTTACCATCAATCGTTTTGGATATTTCGCATAGTATTTTCACGTTCTTTTCAGAAAGTTCTTTAAATGACTGTTTGATGTTCCGGCTTTTTATTTTTACCGCAAAACAGCCGATATCGCCAAATTGCAACTCAAAATCAGGTTTTTTCGGTTTATGCTGCTGGTGCTGCCATATTTCGAACCCGCCGCCGCCTTGCATGCTAATAGCAATTACGGCGCGTTTCGGACGCGGCACTCCGCCCATGTAATGTGCCATAATATCAGCCACACTATTATCGTCAAGAATTTTTACATCCATATTGAAAATATCAATGTAATATTTCCACGCTTCCACTAAATTTTCCACACCGATGCCAATTTGTTGGATGCCGGTGATGAGGTAATGGGGATTGGTCTTTGTATCCATAATATTATTAATTTTTAATTTTTGTGTGCTTTTAAACACTCTTTATTTCTCGCACCATCTTTCTACATAAAGTCGGAATAAAGCGTTTAAAATAAACCATCAGCAATTCCTTACCACCAACGAATACTTCTGGTTTTTGCTTGCGGATAGCTTTCATTATTTTCTTTGCGGCTTTTTCTACGGTAATTCCGGAGGCTTGTCCGGCGTCCATTTTGCCATGTGGCTCGCCGTTTTTCTCTAATGCGTAAAGAGAGATGTTAGTTTTCACGCGCCCCGGACAAACCAATACACAGCGAATATTTTGGGGGTAATATTCGGCGTGCACTGTTTCAAAAAAGCCGTACAGCGCATGTTTCGATGCGCAATACGCAGAGCGTAACGGGAATCCGAATTTTCCTGAGATGCTGGTGGTGGTTACGAATGTTCCGCCGCCGTTTTCAATCATTTGCGGTAAAAGCAATTTGGTAATCCGAACAGGAGCAAAAAAATTAACATCCATAATTTTCTTATCCACTTCAAAAAGTGTGTCGCCTGCCTTTGCGCGTTGGCTGATACCGGCATTGTTGAACATAATTTCTATTTTACCGAAAAACGCCAGGGCTTTTTCTACCAATTCGGGAATAGTTTCAATGTTGGATAAGTCGTAGGGCAGTATCTCGCATTTTCCGCCCAATGCCATACATTTTTTTTGCACTTCGGCTAATTTACCGGCTTCTAACGCGGTTAAAATAAGATTTGCCTTTTCTTTTGCGAACAAATAAGCGCATGCTTCTCCAATTCCGGAAGAAGCGCCTGTTATCCAAATGGTTTTATTTTCAAAAGTCATATTAGAACACTATTCATCCAAATGCACATACTCCACTTGTAAAACTTCATTAGTCTCCATATCAATTAAATAAGCAACCACACTGCAATCTTTAATAACCACCGGAAGGTTAGAATGCGGGAAAGAGAGAGGGTCTCCGTAGGGTAGTTTAAAAGTAGTGGAATATTTGAGTTGTGGTGTAACTATGCCGTTTGGAGTAAGCCGGGTACCAAAATTTCCGTTAAATCCCGCCCGAAGCATGTGGTTATGCTCATAATCGGGAACATGAACATTACCGTCATATTGTCCCGAAATAAAGCCATCTTGTTTCAATATTAAACAAATTTGCACGGGGTTGGGTATGGCTTTAATAATCGTTATTGCTACATTAGCTACAATTTCTTGTTTTACTTCATCTACAGTGCATTGCAATTCAATTCCGGCACTTACATTAGTAATATCTATACGATCAATCACACTACGCCATTGAGTTCGGTCAAACCCCCATTCGGCATCGCTGACCAGCATTCTATTAATAGCTGCCTTTGGAATAAATTTAGTTGCAAGAAGATAATCACAAATTTGATCTCCCATGGGTGTTTTATAATTGTTACTGTAAATGCCACCTCTAGGATCCGCAAGGTTGGTGCTATGAATGGCGGTGAGCACCACAGAGGGATGGTCTTCCATAATCGCTTTTATCTCTCTTGCGCCCGCAGGGCAATTGTTGCAAAAGTGCCCGGTAAACTCTTCTACATAAATGTTTCGGGATACGTTAGCGGCATATTCCGGATCCCAAGGGGTAACCTCCACAGGACCAATAATCTTGAAAGTATCTTTGGAAGTGTCGATTTTATTACAAGCGCTTGCTATGATTAATAATGCTGTTAATAGTAATTTGATTTTTTTCATTGTTTTTTGTTTTTCAGCACAGAGACACGGAAGATACAGAGGATCACAGAGCTCTGTGTAACTTAGTGTTCTCTGTGTCTCTGTGCAGAGATTAATATATTAAAACGTTGTCGTTACCGATAGCCCTAATCCAAACGAAGCCGGCACACTCCTGCAAACCCCACCTACGCACAAAATCCCCGCCCGCGTTTTCCCAAAGTTCAGCGCCAAACGGGTAGTGCCGTAAACAAAAGCCACCGCCGCATTTGGATAATGCAACTGCTTCTTGTTTCCGAAATGCCACTGGTCGCTCACCGTAAGAAACCACTTAGGCGAAATGGAATATTCCAACAACATGTACATCCAACTTCCTTTATCTTTATCATCCAAATTATTTTCCTTAGGAATGATCAGGTATTGATTTTCTAATCTAAGTGCATGAATATCATTTATTTTATATGTTAACTCAAAACCTACATGGTTGCCTTTGAGCATTCCGTTTTTTCCCTGAAGTTCCATATTGTAATTGATATAGTTGTACAGCAGCATTAATTTCCAGTGTTTATCGAAGCGGCGGGAAATATCGAAACCAATATCCTGATATAACAGATTTTTTCCGAATGCAAAGAAATTCGAGGTATAACCTTCTGTTCCCGTTATAGTTCCAATAGTATCTGTGAGTGCGACAAATGTTTTTTGAATATCATGAAAACGGGCGTAATTAACGGTGATGTCGGTGCCATATCTTCCTCCTATCTTTGTCTTTCTAGGAATTTGGTAGTTCACTTGCGCCTGTGCGCCTATTTGTCCGTTAGGCTGACTGGCATAACTGTAGTTTCCCAGCAACTGGTAGGAGTATTGCCGGTTTATTGCCGGAATGTAGTTTAGCATAAGTGCGGCGTAGGCAGGAGCGGCGTCGCGTTGCGCACGAAAATCCATATTGTCGGCGCGCAGGAAAGCAGCCGAAACGCCTAACCCTTTCATAGAGTAAGATGCCGATACGAGCAAAGCTTCTCCTCTTTTATAGATGTACTCATTAGAGAGGTTGGGGTCGTTCACTTTTGAGGCATACTCTCCTTCCAAACGAAATCCTTTAATGCTAAAATCAAGACGGGTTGCCCAGGAAGCCACATTTTGCGGAATGTTATCGGAAGGAATCACCGCCTGGCATCTAATCACGTTTTCCTGATCGGTAGGCGAGAATACAAAAATTGCTTGTCTGTTGTAAAAATCAAAATATTTAACGGTGTCAATATATATGCTAAACATTTTATCTTCAGCTTTTTCAAATCTACTAACGAAGCTACCACCTATAGTTAAAGTAACCCCTTTGTCGGAGAGTTTGGGGATCATCTCTGCAAATGCTACTTCGGCGTCCAATCCGCGTACATAGTCGTTTCGTTTTGCATAATCGAAGTTAAAGTTGTGCCGTTGAATGCCCCACACGCCTTTAAATTGCAGCCCTCGCCATGGTGTTACTTTCACTCTTCCGCCGAGCAGGCTGTTGTCAATTCCCAAATTGCGGTCTTCGTACGCCCGCAGCGTTAAGCCTTGCCCGAACTGTTCATAGAAATAGCCGCCGGTTGCTTGAATAAAACTGTTTTTATAATCGGCAAAAAAGTATGTGATACCTTGTCCTTGATAATTAATGTCCTGAAAATCAATCAACGGGAAAAGGTAGAACTCATATCTTGCGCCGGTAGAGAAACCACCGTTGGTATAGTTTAGATTGAGCCAAGCATTGCCTCTCACTTTCGAGTCCACCTCTCTTGCGCCAATCAGCGAATCGGGGATGTAGTACATGCCGTTGAAAGAGAAATCACCGCTGATGGTGCCGGATCCGAGTTTGGTTTGGGCGAAAAGGGAGGGAGAAAGGAGAAGGGAGAAAAGGAGAAAGGGGATGAGGGTTTTATATAAACTACCCCGTCTCGCTTTGTGAGACACCCCTTCAAATTTTGAAGGGGATTTTTGCGCTAATCCAAAGATAGTGAAGAATATCATAGTTGTAATTCTTAATTCCTAATTCTTAATTCTTACTTTTTACTTCCTCCCCTTTCGCCACTTTCTTCACTAATTCAAAAACTCCTTTTTCCGAGCCCGGGGCATAGGAGGTATGCGACCATACTATTTCTCCGTTTCCGTTAAGAAGACAGAGGAATGGGACATCTACTACATTCATGGCGCGTTTTAAGTCCCAGTTTATATCTTGCAGTACGATAAAATCCCAGCCTTTTCCATTCACGAACGGCGCTACTTTTGCGGCGGTCTTGGTGTCGTCAATAGAGATGGCATAAAGCACAACGCCGGTTTCTTCCTGCCAGTCGTCGTAAACGTCGTTTATTGCCATCAGTTCGGCAATGCAGGGTTTGCACCAGGTTGCCCAAAGGCTAATCAGGATGGGCTTTCCGTTGTTGGTGATGTTTTTTGTGTTAAAAGTTTTCCCGTTTAATGTTTTTACGTCTATAGAGGGAAGTGTTGCTTTGGCTCTTTCTTGAGCAGAACCAATTGTTAATAAGATCATTGCAAGCAAAAGCAGAAAAGTTTTTTTCATGGTAAAAAATTTCGGCAAAAATAAGATTTTAAGTAAAGAATTTGCTTTGTGCTTTCTTTTCTTCCATTTTTTTTGCACTATACACGGCATTTCCCGAATAAGGGTCAAACCCTAAGTAGTACATTGCGGTAGCATAGGTCATAGGAGTAGGCGTGAAACCTTGCGCTTGCTCCGTAATCAGATGATTTTTCCTTACATCTCTATGCAATTGTTTCATATCTAAAATGCTGCAATTAGGATGTCCGGAGATAAAATAGGGGATTAATTGTTGATTTTTCCTGTTTTTTTTGTTCAATTGCAGAAATTTATCGTAAAACAGTAAGAAAGTATCGAAATTGGGTTTGCGCATGGCTTTTAAAACATGAGGTACCGTATGCTCCGGCGCCACTTTTAACCGACCGGAAACATGCTTTTTCACCACCTCTTCAAAATAATCGGTTAATCCGTATTTTGTGTCTAACTTTTCATCATTGGTAAGTAACATATCATACCGAATCCCACTCCCAATACTAACATGCTTAACGCCTTTCACTTTCAACGCGTTCTGATACACCCTTAGCAGCGGTTTGTGGTTGCGGTTTAAATTTTTGCAAATAGATGGAAAAATGCAGGAATAGCGGTGGCAGATGTCGCAATATTTTTCATTTAGCCCTTTTATTTGATACATGTTTGCAGAGGGACCGCCCAAATCAGTAATATGTCCTTTAAAATAAGGTTGTTCTGTTAAATGTTTAACTTCTTGTAAAATAGATGTTTCGCTTCTTGAAGCCACGTGTTTTCCTTGATGTGCAGCTATGGCGCAAAACGAGCACCCGCCAAAACACCCGCGATGAATCGTGATGGAGTTTTTAATCATCTCCCAGGCAGGAATATCTCCCCGTTTTAAATACTTGGGATGAGGCGCAAATATCATTTCATTAAAAAGTGCAAAATCATCTAATTCATCAGAAGAGAGGGTAGGGTAGGGAGGGTTTTGCACTAATACTATATCTCCGTAATGTTGGGTAATTACACGTTGTGCTTTTTTGTTTGATTCCCGTTCAAATGCGCAAAAATTTTCGGCATAATTTTTTTTATCTTCTAATTCTTTTTCAAAAGGGAGTAAAGTTAGAGTTTCGTTTTCATTCGACTTCATTTGGCTGAAATCAGAAAAAAATGCAATTTGCGGTACTTTTTGTACATTTTCTCTATTAAATTGGTTGTTTTTAATTAATTGTGCAATTATTTGCATCGGTTTTTCAGCCATGCCATACACTAAGAAATCGGCGCCGCTCTCTATCAAAATGGAAGGTTTGAAGGTATCGCTCCAGAAATCGTAATGAGAGAACCGGCGCATGGATGCTTCAACTCCGCCAATAATTACAGGGACATTTGGGTGTAAATCTTTTACAATTTTCGTATAGACCACTGTGGCGTAATCGGGGCGAAAGCCGGCTTGGTTTCCGGCAGTGTAAGCATCATCGCTGCGCAAGCGATTGTAAGCGGTGTAATGGTTTACCATAGAATCCATATTACCTGCGGTAATTCCGAAGAAATAGCGCGGCGTTCCCAGTTTTTTAAAATCGCGCAAATCGTCTCGCCAATTGGGTTGCGGCAGTATTGCCACGCGCAAGCCTTTGCGCTGGAGTAATCTCCCAATCACTGCGGCGCCAAAAGAAGGGTGGTCAACGTAAGCATCTCCGGTGATGAGGATTACGTCAATGTAATCCCAGCCTAAGTAATCGAGTTCTTTTTTGCTTGTGGGGAGGAAATGTTTCATGAAGTTCTTAAAGGGCGGCAAAAGTAGGTATTTATTTTAGTTCAGTTCGCCATGATTTATCCTTTTTTTCTATCTCAACAAAAACCTTATTTTTGCCGCTAAACAAATCCGTATCAATTTATGAAAAAAACAACACTCATCCTATTAACAATCAGCATCTTCTTATTCTTTAGTTGCTCAAACACTAAACCCACCGATGCAGGCGATATAGCCCCTGTGTATTTTACTTCCGACATATCGTCTGAAGGCGTAATGAAACTTTTTGAATACATAAAAGATAATGTAACAGGAGATAATATCGGAATTAAAGTGCATTTTGGAGAAGACGGCAACGCCTATTTTGTGCCCGCTACTATGGTAGAGCCACTTTGTATGGCGCTGAATGCTACGTTAGTAGAAACCAACGTGGCTTACGGAGGTCGTCGCGCAAAGACAGAGACCCACATTGAGTTGGCAAGAGAGCGTGGCTTTACTTTTGCACCCATCGACATTTTAGATTCGGGCGGCACATTAGAACTGCCTGTGAAAGGCGGCAGCCATTTTCAAAGCGCACTGCTCGGAAAAAACCTTGAAAACTATTCCACTATCGTTTATTTTACGCATTTTAAAGGTCATGGCCTCTCAGGTTTTGGAGGTTGCATCAAAAACGCTTCTATGGGGATGGCAACTCCGGCGGGCAAACGCCTCATGCACAGAGGCGATTTTCCGCAAACCATACAACGAAATTGCAACGACTGCGGTATTTGTGTTCAAGATTGCCCCGAAAATGCCATTACATTAGAGCCGCTTGCCATCAATTTGAACGCATGTAGCGGCTGCGGCATGTGTATCAGCGTTTGCCCGAGAAGAGCTATTGTGCGTCCGGCGGATGATGAAAAAACAAGAATTTTCCTCGAAAAATTAGTGGAATATGCACAACCTGCCATAAATGCGGTAAACTCTGTGTACTATAATATTATCATGACTGTTTCGCCAAGCTGCGACTGTGTCTCGAGCCCGAAAGCGCCTTTCATCAGCGACCTTGGCATATTGGCTTCTACCGATATTGTGGCTATTGAAGCGGCTGCCCACGATTTAGTGGATAAAGCGCACCAATGCGAAGACGCGTTTCTGAATGTTAATTCAGTAAGCGGAAAACATCAAATTGACTATGCCGAGCAGATGGGCATGGGAACAAAAAAGTACAAACTCATTGATATTGATAAGAAATAATGTCGAAAGGAAAAACAGCGCCAACCATTTCTATAAAAAATCGTAAAGCAGAGTTTGAGTATTTTTTACTTACCAAATATTCCGCAGGGTTGGTACTTACCGGCACCGAAATCAAGTCTATACGCACCGGAAAAGCCAATATTCAGGATGCCTATTGCTCATTTATTAACGCCGAGTTGTGGGTACACAACATGCATGTGAGCGAGTATGCTAATGGCAGCTATAACAACCACGAAACCAAACGCGACCGGAAATTATTGCTCAACAAGCGTGAAATAAAAAAGTTGCTTATTAAGTTGAATGAGCGCGGATTAACCATCATCCCTACTCTATTGTACATTAACGAAAACGGCTATGCCAAGTTGGACATCGCTTTGGCGCGCGGGAAGAAAAAATACGACAAACGCGAAAGCATTAAAGAAAAAGACAACAGATTACATTATGAACATTAATTTCATCTCACATTATCTTCCTGAAATATTAATAATTGTGTTTGCAATGGTGGTTTTGCTACAAGTTTTATATTATGTGGCGCTCTTTTTCAAGCTTTCATTTCATAAACAGGAAACACCCGAGCCGCAAAATGTGCCCATTTCTATCGTAATTACTGCTAAGAATGATGCCCATCTCCTCATCAAAACGCTTCCCGAATTTTTAAATCAGGACTATCCGCTATTTGAAGTCGTAGTGGTAAGCGATAATTCCAATGATGAAACCTCACAATTAGTCTTAGATTTTCAAAACCGTTATTCCAATTTAAAATTGGTGCATTTAGAATCTTCCGTTACTAACATTAAAGGCAAAAAATTTCCCCTTTCGCTGGGCATTAAAGCGGCGAATTATGAACATGTTTTATTAACCGATGCCGATTGTTTGCCCGCTTCCAACCAATGGGTAAAACTGATGGCAAGACACTTTAACGAGACTACGAAGATTGTCTTAGGATTCAGCAAGATACATAGAAAAACCGGGCTGATGAACACCTTAATTCGTTTCGACAGGTTTCATCAGGCGATACAATATTTTTCTTATTGTTTGGCAAAAATCCCGTTTATGGGCGTAGGGCAAAATTTAGCCTATACCAAAACTATCTTCTTTATAAACAAAGGGTTTGCCTCTCAAAACCATTTACGGTTCGGAGATGACGACCTGTTTATTAATCGCGTAGCAACCGGCAGAAACTGTGCCATTGAATATGAGAAAGCGGCGCATACCATTTCACGTTACGGCGCCATTTTCAGCCATTGGTTATTACTCAAAACCTTTCGCATCAAAACACGCAAACTTTACACCAAAAAAGAGCGATTCTTATTAAATTTCTACCGCTTTTTAATGACATTTTTTTACATTGTACTTGGGTTTACTATTTATTTTTCTATGGGTAACCTCATCTTTTTGCTCATTATTTTAGGCATTTTCTTGATTAAATTTGCAGTGCAATATGTGTGTTTTGGGCTTGCTGCCGCAAAACTTGATGAAAAGAGTTTAGTACCCTATATTTTGTTTTTTGATGTTGTTTTTGCGGGAGTAAATCCGGTGGTTTATTTGGTTTCTACATTTAAGAAAATGAAATAAGTTTTGCCTAATCATCATTTTCATAAATTATTGTTGTTTTTATGCGCTAAATTATAGTTTTATTCTTTCAATAAAATCTCTATTTTTGCCCCTCTAATTTTTAAAAACAGACACCAATATGGCAAAACAATTATTATTAGGCGATGAAGCGATCGCACAAGCGGCATTAGACGCAGGAATTTCAGGGGTTTATGCGTATCCCGGAACTCCATCTACCGAAATTACCGAATATATCCAACACTCTAAGCAAGCAGAAGAAGGCAATGTGCACCGCTGCTGGTCGGCAAACGAAAAAACGGCGATGGAAGCCGCTATAGGAATGTCGTACGCAGGAAAACGCGCGTTGGCTTGCATGAAACACGTGGGCTTAAACGTTGCTGCCGACCCGTTTATGAACTCCGCAATTACCGGCGCCAACGGAGGTTTGGTGTACTTAGTTGCCGACGACCCCTCGATGCACTCCTCGCAAGATGAACAAGACTCGCGCTTCTTTGCCAAATTTGCTTTTGTGCCTGTTTTTGAGCCTTCTAATCAACAAGAAGCGTACGACATGACTTATGAGGCTTTCGACTTCTCAGAAAAACATCGTATTCCCGTGATGGTGCGTATCACCACGCGTTTGGCACACTCGCGCGCAGGCGTGGAGCGGAAAGCGGCACGTAAACAAAATGAGATAAAACTCCATGAAAATAAAAGACAATTTATTCTGTTGCCCGGAATTGCCCGCGTTTTATATCGCGAATTGTTGGCAAAACAACCCATATTAGAAGCAGAAGCAGTAACCTCGAAATACAACAAATATATTGATGGCGAAGATAAATCTTTGGGAATCATCGCTTCGGGAATTGCTTATAACTATTTAATGGAGAATTATGTAGGCAAAAAATGCCCGCATCCTGTATTAAAAATATCCCAATATCCAATTCCCGTGGAATTAGTGGAAAAAATGACCAATGAGTGTAAAACAATTTTGGTGGCAGAAGACGGTTATCCGGTCATTGAAGACCAACTGCGCGGTTTGTTAAATAAATCCGGAAACATTAAAGGACGTTTAGACGGCACGTTGCCCCGCGATGGCGAGTTGAACCCCAATTTAATGGCTGTAGCGCTCGGTTTGGAAGACACCTTCGGCATGCCTGTGCCTGCCGTTGTAACGCCACGCCCGCCGGCACTTTGCGTAGGCTGTTCACACATTGATAGTTACAAGGCTTTAAATGAGGCAATGGCAGAACATGGCCCCGGAAAAGTGTTTGCCGACATCGGCTGTTACACTTTGGGTGCGCTTCCGCCTTACAACGCCATCTACTCAACCGTGGATATGGGCGCTTCCATCACTATGGCAAAAGGCGCTGCCGATGCGGGACTTCGCCCATCGGTAGGCGTTATCGGCGATTCTACGTTTACCCACAGCGGCATCACTTCCTTGTTGGATTGCGTGGTGGAAAACACA
>WQWP01000037.1 GCA_009787485.1 Lentimicrobiaceae bacterium
GGTGCCCGAAGGGCGGGATAGTTTATATGAAAATATTACCATTTATCCAAACCCAACCACAGGAGAATTAGAAATTAGGAATTACGAATCAGAAATTAAGAGTATTGAGGTTTTCGATGTTTACGGAAGGGCAATATCATCTCATCATCTCATCCCCTCATCATCTCATCAAAAAATTAATCTCTCACACATTAATTCCGGTATTTATTTCGTTAAGATAACCACCGAGGCAAGTGAGGTAGTTAAGAAAGTGGTGAAACAATAAAATTTTAAAAAAAACATTTTATTTTGCGGCAACTTTAAATCTAAATAATATAATAAACATTCAAAATATGAAAAAAAACCTTTTACTTACATTCTGCTTACTCTTAGCATCTTTCATTTCCTTTGCCGGAAAATTCGTAATGATTCCCGTTACCGAAACCAACAATTTGGTAGCTTTGTTTAACCATAGTGACTTGAAAATTCATTATTACTGTGATGATTATGTGTTGGCAACCGCAGAAAACTTTAATCATAGCGGCACGATCGTCTTAGATCATAATGCTTTTGCAAACACTGAATTTTATGCCATTGTATATTGCGCAGAGGATTATAAAAATGAATATGTAACAAGAAGTTCCGAAACGGGAAAAATGCTTTTCTCGGGGCAAAACTTCCTGATCATGGAAGTTCTGTCAAAATACCTTGCACCGGCAAAAAATGATGGAATGGTAATCGTTCGGAATATTCAGGCAAGACTGCCCAAATCATCAAACTATCCTGTGATTACAGAGCAGGATGAGAATGTATCAAACTATTTATTACAAGTTTCAACCGACTCTTTAATGTCGTACATTCAAGCACTGCAAGATTTTGATACAAGAGATTGGGTTCACCAAACTACATTTTTAGCACAAAATTGGATCAAAGAAAAGTATGAATCTTTTAATTTAGATACAGTATTCTTACATGATTATTTCGGGTACTTGCCTGCTAATGTAATTGCGATTCAATATGGAACAGAATTTCCTGATGAATATATTGTTTGTGGGGCGCATTATGACTCAAAAAGTTGGTTTCCAGACGATCCCAATTTTGCTCCGGGAGCGGATGATAACGCTTCGGGGGTTGCCGGAATTTTAGAAACAGCAAGAATATTAAGCCAATATGACTTTAAACGCTCAATCATTTATTGTGCATTTTCCGGAGAAGAATACGGACTTTACGGAAGCAGTTATTATGCAGAACATGCTGCAAATTCAGGTATGAACATTGTAGGATACTTTAATTTAGACATGATAGGATATTTAAGTTCCGGAGACCCAATACATATAGATCTTATTTATCCGAGTTCTGCCAAAACTTTAGCCGATTATTATATTAATGTTTGTGATGTCTATTTTCAGGAAATACCAGTTCGAAGCTTTTCTGCTCTTCCTTGGGGCAATAGCGATCATACATCTTTTAACAACATAGGTTACAATGGAATATGGCCATTTGAAGATGTTGATGAGAATAGTCCGTATATTCATTCTCCGTATGATATTATCGGGCCCAGCGTTAACAATTCCGACCAGGTGAATCTATTTACACAGACCAATGTGGCAAGCATTGCAACATTAGCCCTGTATGAGCAAGAAATGCCGGTTTTTTTGCCTCCTCCTGTAAACTGTTCGGCTGTACCTTACGCAAACAATCGCATTAAAATTACTTGGGAAGAGCCGCCAGAAAGATTTCCTATGCGATATAAGGTTTATCGAGATGAGGTCTTGATAACACAACTCGATGCACCTAGATTAGAGTATATCAATATTGTCTTCGATAATAACCAGTATTGTTATAAAGTTACAGCGGTTTATGGTCCCTTTGAAAGTGTTTTCAGTAATGAGTCCTGCACCTCGCTTAATATTACCGAATACAACTCCAAAATTAAGCTCTATCCCAATCCAACAAGTGATAAGATTTATATTGAAAGTTTATTGATTAACCATAATGCCGAAATCTTTGACTTGAACGGAAAGTTAATGCTGAGCAAACTCATTGATTCAGATGTGGCAACCATTGACGTTTCAAATTTAACCACCGGAATCTATTTTATTAAAATTTCAAATGAAATAGTTGGAAAATTCGTTAAAGAATAAAAAATAAGAGGTATGCGTAATTCAGAAATCAAAAACCATTTCATACCCCACACCTCATACCTCATACCCTTTCTCCTTTTCTCCCTCCTCCTTTCTCCTTTTTCCCTTTTCGCACAACAACCTTTCATTGACATTGACGAAGCCGCACAAAACCGTATCATGGCTTCTTCTGTTCAAAATTGCGATTTTCACGTCGGTCTAAATCTAAATCAACTCTCAATTATTGAAAATAACAGACAAATTCCGGCATTCGGATTGTATGAAAATCAATGGGATACGTTGTACATCAGAAATGAAAAAATAGAGATTCCTTTTTTCGATAATCAGTTAAAAATTATGCTTGTACAAGATGGAAATACGCCTTTTGCATTTCCAATTTCGGGTGTTGTTTCAACAGGTTTTATCAAGCATAAAGGACGACAACATGCGGGCGTTGATTTTACCGTGCAAAAAAACGAGCCGGTTGTAGCTTGTTTTGATGGCGTGGTGCGCATCGCTAAAAAATTTGAAGAATATGGCAATACTGTGGTTATCAGACATTATAATGGTTTGGAAACCGTTTACGCGCGGCTCGATTATGTATATGTGAAAACAGGGCAAAAAGTAAGCGCCGGCGACCTGATCGGCTATGTGGGCGGCAAAAATAATATCATGCACTTTGAAACAAGATTCTTAAACGAGTTCTTTAATCCTGAAAAGATGATTAATTTCTTGGAGAGAAAATTACAAAGTAACATACTGATACTCACGCCCAACGATTTTATGGACACGCAATCGGTGTATCATACCGTGGAACAAGGAGAAACTATTTACAAAATATGTGCAAAACACAACATTAGCGAGCAGCAACTCAGATCGTTAAATAATATCAAAAGCGATCATATTGAAATAGGGCAAAAATTAAGAATACGATAATATGGAAGAAAAACATGTACGTCCTTCGTGGGATGAATATTTTATGGAAATAGCGCACACCGTAAGCAAACGCGCCACTTGCGACAGAGGGCGGAGCGGCTGCGTGATTGTGCGCGACAAGCAAATTTTGGTAAGCGGCTATGTAGGCTCTCCAAACGGGCTGCCACATTGCGATGATGTGGGGCACCAAATGAAAAAGATGTTGCACGAAGACGGCAGCATTAGCGAGCATTGCGTGCGCACCGTTCACGCCGAGCAAAACGCTATTTGCCAGGCAGCAAAACGAGGCATTGCATTAGAAGGCAGTACTTTGTATTGCCGAATGACCCCTTGCCGCGTGTGTGCCATGCTCATCATCAATTGCGGCATTAAACGCGTAGTGTGCGAGAAAAAATACCATGCCGGCGGCGAATCGGAAGAGATGTTTGCAAAGGCTGGAGTGGAATTGGTGTTTTTTTCGGAGGAGGTTTTAAGATATAAGTAAGAGGAGAAAATGTATTTTTGCTGTTAATTTAATGGCTGTTAAATTAACCGCCATTAAATTATTTTAAACAGTTAACAAAATATAAATGAAAAAGTTTTCTAATCTCGTAACGCCGAAGGCGTTAAATGTGAATAACCCCGTGCAAGGCGTAGCCGCAGCTCGGGGTAAGGAATCCCGCCATCCACATCAGAACTCCGTAGGAGTTCAACACCTGTATGCTACATGTTGTGCTCCTACGGAGCACAGGGTTAGCACGTTGCATCGTCCTACCCCGAGTTGCGGCTATCGCCTTGCACGGGGTTATTCACATTGCACGCCTTCGGCGTGTCGCCAAAATTTGAAAAAAACATATTCTATTTCAATGATTTATAAAATTATATCCACATGAAAAAAAATCTGATCCTAACATTTTGTTTGCTAATGGTATCCATCCTCTCCTTTGCAGGAAAGTTTGTGATGATACCCGTTACCGAAGCCAATAATTTGGCAACTTTGTTCAACAATGCAACACTGAAAATTCATTACTATTGCGATGATTATGTGTTGGCAACTACGGAGAATCTTACTCATAACGGCACAATCATTCTGGATGATAATGCTTTTGCAAATACTGATTTTTACGCCATTGTATATTGCGCAGAGGATTATATAAATGAATATGTAACAAAAGTTTCTAAAAGTGGAAAAACACTTTTCTCAGGAAAAGATTTCCTGATCATGGAAATCTTGTCGAGTGATTTTACGCCGGCAAAAAACGACGGAATGGTGGCAGTCAGAAATATTCAGGCAAGACTGCCAAAATCACCAATATATCCTGTAATTACAGAACCAAATAAAGATGTGCTTGAGTATTTACCACAAGTTTCAATTGACAAGATGATGGCGGATATTCAAACACTGCAAGATTTTGTAACCAGACGTTGCGACCACCCAAATTCTGTTCTTGCTCAAAATTGGATAAAAAAACAATTTGAACTCTTAGGCTTGGATAGTGTATTCATCCATACTTTAAGCCCTACTGTTTTTCCCTGGTGGGGTGGTATTGTTGAATCGGGCAATGTAATTGCCATTCAACGTGGGACAAAATTTCCTGATGAATATGTTGTTTGTGGTGCACATTACGACTCTTTTGCGTGGTTGGAGCCGGAAGAGCCCGGCGCTGACGACAACGCTTCAGGTACTGCCGGAATAATTGAAATGGCAAGAATATTAAGTCAATATGAGTTTGAACGCTCCATAATCTATTGCGCATGGGCAGCTGAAGAATGTGGACTATATGGAAGTAGTTATTTTGCATACCAATGTGCAAACGAAGGGATGAATATTGTTGCTTATTTTAATATGGACATGATCGGATATTTAAAGCCGGGCGAAGTAATTAAATTTCATTTCAGTAATCCATTGTTTGCCAAATCTTTATCAGACTATTGTAAGAATATATGTGAGATCTATTTTCCGGAAATACCTTTTTCTTATAATAACTATATGAGTAGCAGCGACCATCACTCTTTTTTAAATGCCGGGTATATGGGCATAACTTCTATTGAGTATGATTTTACAGCTAATCCATATTATCATGAAATTGACGACATTATAGGGCTTGGCGTAAATGCTCCTGAATTGGTTGAGGTATTTGTAAGAGCAAATCTTGCAAATGTAGCCACTTTAGCCATGTATGATCAAGAAATGCCGTTTATTTTATCCCCTCCTGTAAACTGTTTGGCCGTACCTTATTCAAACAATCGCATTAAAATCACTTGGGAAGAGCCGTTAGAAAATTCTCCTCTGCGATATAGGGTTTATCGTGATGGTGTCTTCGTAACACAAGTGGATGCACCTAAGTTAGAATATATTAATATCGTCTTCGGGAATAACCAGTATTGTTATAAAGTAACAGCAGTTTATGGCGTCTCCGAAAGCGATTTCAGTAATGAGTCCTGCACATCGCTCAACATTACTGAATATAGCTCTAAAGTTAACCTCTATCCTAATCCAGCAAACGATAAAATTTTTATCGAAAGCCAACTGATCCACCATAATGCCGAAATATTTGACATGACCGGAAAATTAATAATGAGCAAGCTCATCGATTCGGATGTGGCAACCATTGATATTTCAAATTTAACCTCCGGAATTTATTTTATTAAAATTTCCAATGAAGTTGTCGGAAAATTTGTTAAAGAATAACATCCGCATGAAACGAATCTACTACATCTTCATCCCCATCTTCATCCTAACAGTTTTAGGAATCATAATATTTTCCAATGAAAAAACCATGGAAACCATCCGAAAACAAACCGCCCAAATCATGAAAACCGAATTTATCCCCACTCAAAACAGAATCATAGAAACTTGCGAGGTTTTTACCCAAAAAGACTCCATTTACGAAGATTTCCGCAATAAATTCCGCTTTCAATTCCAAACCATCGGGGTGGCTACTTTTTCCGATAGCAGCCGGCTGATTGTCATTTCCGAGCCCCCACATTATTTCGAAATAGATTCGATTAAATCAATACTTTCGAAATTTACGCATGCCGTAGAAACAAAACAACATCCGTTCGGATATGATGGTTTTGTTATTGATATTCTAATTTCCATGGTAAATGCCACCGATGAAAATGTGCAAAACATCGTGAGAAAGCTATCCGAGGCACTTTATCTATCTGATTATAAGCCGGTATCCATGATTTTGCCTGCAGAAGACAAACGCGTTTATTTTTCGGAAGAAAATTTAGACTACCAAATTTCATTATACGAATTTCACGAATGGTTTCTTAAAAATGATGAGCCATTTATTCAATTGCAGGATACAAATACCATTTACACTGTGGCTTCCATTTTTGAGAACAAGCACAGCGGTGTGTTTTTTAGTCAGTTGCCCGGCTTCGTCGCATGGGCGCTTCCCAAAAAAGCAGATATCACCAACCACATCAGCCACATCCGGCAGTTTACGTTAGATGCCGATTTGATTCTCGGCGCATTAGCCGACACTTCTATGTTAGTGATTATTGGGCGGGAACGCGAAGCCCCGTTGCAAGAATTACCTCCGCTTTATGTAGAAACCATTTTGCTGCTGGCTTCCATCACCGAAAAAGAATTGTCGCAAAGTTTGGATATTAACGATTTTTTAGCCGGAAAGATGAAAAACGGTCGCGACTGGTGCCCCACCTATTTAAGTAAAGAATTGGAGCACACCGAATTTGGCAATTTAATGACATTAACCGATATTTTGCTCAAAGATTGGTCGGAAAGCGGAACGATACAGGAGTATAATTTCAAGTACCCTAAGCCCAAATATTATCCTTTCAAAAGACCGCTTTTTAGATTGTTGGGATTGAACGAATTGGTTTACAACTGGAATACCGCCAATGCCATGTATGCCATTGATTTGCCCGAAGCCACCATATACACGTTGAATCGCACCGGTTCGTTGCCGGTTTCTTACTTCAACTCCCAAGAGCGTGCGCAAAGCATAGGAAAAAAATATGAGCGCCAGGCATACAACTATTTTGCAAACCTCGGCAATACCGATTTGGTTCGGGTAGTGCAATATACCGCTCTATACCAATTATTTATTGATAATGAAATTACCTATTCGGGAGAACTGCACAACGATTTTCCTAAAAACAAACCCTACCTGCTGTTAACCCCCACAAAAAATCTATTAAACATCTTTAAAAATTTAAAAGATGAAGAGATTACTTTTCTTTGCGATTCTGCATCAAAAAGGATGTTTACGCTGTATCAAAAGGATAAAGTAATGGAGCAACTTCGTCAGAATGAAGCACAATATAATTACAAGTACGGAGAGCCTGAGATTGAGCGCATCATGAGTCGCGTAAAAAGTGATAACATAGACCGGTTGGCAAGTGAATTTAAGAGTGTTCGTGCCACATTACAAAATTTGTCGGAAGAACAATTCAACAATTTGGCAAAACAATTGGCGTATCCGCGCGGGCAACGTGTAAACAACAAGGTAACGTATCAAACCTATTTGCATGCTAAAAAACTGAATAAACTCATGCAGAGCTTCGGCAAGAACAATTTAGACCTATTGGGTTTAGATTTGAATACCGTGAAAAACTATTTTGTAAACAACCTCAATAATTCTTCTGCTAAATATTTGAAAACGCCTTCTATCATTGTTACTTTTAACGATATGCTGACCACCGGCGGGCACAACCTTTCCTCGAAAATAAGCAGAGTGAATACGATGCAAAATTACAAGCGCGACGATGGTGGTAGGGGGCATGAGGGAAGAGGTGGGAGGTATGAGGGAAGTGGTGAGAAGCCAACAGTAAGTACTAAGCCAACAACGACGGGTGGAGGGCAGCCGCAAACCGCTAAGCCGAAAACTACTACATCTTCAAGTTCAGCTCCTTCTCAAAAACCGGCATCTCAGCCAAGTATTCGGCCACGCACGGAGGTGGTGGCGGGGGGAGAGAGGGCGCAGCGAGGGCTTTAAGATTTAAAATTAAAAGAGTTCTGCTAAGAGGTTGCAAAAATAAATAATTCATGTTAATTTGCGTTCTTAAAAAATATTTATGCAAATGAGGTCAAAAATCGAAACAGAAGATATTTTAAAATGGGTGGTTTTCGGACTTATTTTTGTGATAACCTTTCCCTATTTTGAACCCACTTATGATGTTGGCTTAGACCCCGCTTATGTATGGGGTTTCAACTGGCTTTTTGTTCATGATTATCACACCTTAACGCAAATCTGTTACCCCCATGGTCCGTTGGCTTTTTTAAAAATCCCTACAGTTATCGGACATAATTGGCTGATCTTTCTAATTTTTTACAGCCTGTTGAAAATAGGATTTATCTACTTGTTTTTCAAATTATCCAACACATTTAATTGCGCCTTCAAATCCGCAATTCCTGTGGTGTTGATTGTTTGTTTTTTTGTTAATGTAGATTTATTGATTATTGGAAATTGCATTATCTTGAATCTATTGTTTTATAAACATAATAAACCTATTTATCTTTATATCAGTGCGGTATTGGCGTCGTTAGGTGTATTTATCAAGTTTTCGATAGCTATAGCTTCTCTCTCTGCTATCTTGGTGTCTATTTTGATTGATTATTACTATAACAGAAATATTATCAAATCATTAAAACAAATCGGAATCATGGGCGGTTTGGGGTTAATTATCGGGTTGCTTATTTTCCACGGTTTTGTTCCTTTGTTTCAATATCTTTGGGGAGCTTTCAAACTTTCGGGCGGGTATGATGCTGTTTCGTTACACCCTGATAACAAATGGGCGCTGGTATTGCCAGCTGTTGCACTCATCCTGTCTGTTCCTTTTTGGAATAAAGAAAAAGATGTTAGGATTGCTTATTTGCTGTGCCTGTTACCGCTTTTTGCAGCATGGAAACACAGTTTTATGCGCCAAGACATTTTTCATTATAGAATCATTATATGTTTTTTAATTGTTTTTTGGGGTCTTATTTTGCTCATATCCAAAGAAAAAAGAATATTAACTTTTATAGTGGCTTGTAGTACTGTTTTGCTTTTGTATGCGAACATGCGTGCAGTTTCGTGGTACAGAGGCATAAATAGAGAAGTTGTAGGTGTTAATAATTTTGTGGATGTTTTGCATTATCGAGATTTTACGCAACGAATAGCCTCTATGTCAGAACGTAATGTGTCTCCCAACAAACTCACTGATGAACAAAAAGCCTTTATTGGAGATCAAACTATAGATATTTATCCGTGGGATTTTTCTTACATTGCAGCCAACAATTTTCGTTGGAAACCAAGACGAACGTTAGAGTTAGCCACCTCAGCCAACTCCCAATGGGCTTCAGCAGAAGCTGCAAAAAATTTTTTGTTGCATGAAGATGCGCCGGAATTTGTTCTTTTTCATTATCAAAAAGGAATGGAGTCTATTGATGACCGCTATGTGTTGAGTGATGAGCCGCTGATTATGTATAACATACTCAATCACTATTCATTAGAAGAAAAAACGAATAAATTTATGCTTTTTAAAAAAGACACCGTTGCACATTTTGAAAGTGTCATATTAGAAGCTCCGCAAATTGTTCAATTTAATGAGTGGATAGATGTTCCGAAAGGGGATCGTGAAATTATACGGCTAAGAGTTCTTTCTAAAAATAGTTTGAGAGGCAAGGTGAAAAAGATGCTTTATAAAGATGGACAATACTATATTGATTATATGTTGGAAGATGGAACTGTTAATACTTACAGATATGTTTCCGGTACAGCAGTAGATGGTTTGTGGATTTCGCCTTTTATCCAAAATCCGCTGTCGGATATTGCTGAACAACCGGATGTAGTACAAGTTAGATTGCGCAATAGTCACCCACATTGTATTCAATCTGCGGTTACTGTTCAGTTTGAAAGAATTAAATTGTCTGAACCAGTCCTGAATTTAATTCAGGATAAACAAGATGATTAAGATTTTTTTCTATGTTTAACACCTTTACTAAAATGAAACAATTTTACCCTTCCATAGAAATCATGTCGCCGGCGGGCTCTTACGAGGCTTTGATGGCGGCCATACAATCGGGCGCGGGCTCCGTTTATTTTGGCGTAGGCAATATGAACATGCGCGCCCGTTCTTCCGCAAATTTTACCTTGGAAGATTTGGAGAAAATTGCGCAAATTTGCAAAGAAAATAACGTTTTAACATATTTAACCGTAAATACGGTCATTTATAACCATGAAATTGCTGAAATGCAACTTTTATTGGATATTGCCAAAAAATGCGGCATTTCTGCCATAATTGCTTCCGATATGGCCGTAATGAATTATTGCAAACAGATTGGTTTAGAAATTCATATCTCAACCCAATGCAATATTACCAACATTGAAGCAGTGAAATTTTATGCACAATTTGCCGATGTAATTGTATTGGCACGAGAAACCGAACTCAAGGATGTTGCGCAAATCATTACACAAATTCATGCAGAAAATATTTGCGGGCCTAAGGGCGAATTGATTCAAATTGAAATGTTTATCCACGGCGCATTATGTATGGCGGTATCCGGAAAGTGTTACATTAGTTTGGATAATTTCAATTATTCGGCAAATCGTGGCGCATGTTTGCAACCTTGTCGCCGAGCTTATCATGTAAAAGATGTAGATTCCGAAATTGAGTTAGCCATTGAAAACCAATACATCATGTCGCCTAAAGATTTGTGTACCATTGGCTTTTTGGATAAAATTCTGGCTGCCGGCGTAACGGTTTTGAAAATTGAAGGTCGCGGGCGTTCTCCCGAATATGTGAAAATGGTTACGCAATGTTACCACGAAGCGATTGAATCCGTTCAAAATCAAACTTATACAAAAGAAAAAGCGGAGAAGTGGACCGCCCAATTGCGTAGCGTTTACAACCGCGATTTTTGGGATGGCTATTATTTAGGACAAAAAACCGGCGAATGGACGCAGGATTACGGCTCGCAAGCCACGCGCACTAAACAATATGTAGGAAAAATAACGAACTACTTCTCCAACTTGCAAGTAGCTGAGATTTTAATTGAGACGAACGAAATTTCTGTGAACGATGAAATTATGGTGTTTGGACCTACTACCGGAGTTATTGATGTGAAGGTAGAGGAAGTTCGGGTAGATTTAAAATGTGTAGATCAGGCTGTTAAAGGGATGTATTGTTCGGTTCCTGTTCGGGAATTGGTAAGGAGGAATGATAAAGTTTACAAGTGGATTGATGCTTAGTTAAAATGTTTAAAACCATGCCTCTAAAAACCATTTTTTACTTTTCATTATTCATTATTCATTATTCATTATTTGCCCAGCTCCCCAAAAACATCCAAAAAGCAGTGAATAAAGCCGAAACTGCCATGGCGCAACATAAATACGAAAAAGCATTGCCTATTTTAGTAAAGTATTATGCAAAAACGCCCATGCACTTTCGTCCGCATATAAAATGGAGAATTGATCAATGTTGGTTTGGAATCGAGGCGATGCGCCATCCTACCGATATGACACCCATCAATTTGGGGAAAAATATTAATTCTCAATGGGATGAGTATCATCCTAATTTAACCGGAAACAGTAAGGAGATGCTGTTTACGGTGCGCCGCCCGCGCGATGAACATACGGTATGTACCCATTGCCAAACAGAAGAAGATATTTTCAGCAGCCTGCAATATAACGGAGCTTGGCAGCCGCGAACAAGATTGGGAGCGCCCATCAATACAGGATATAATGAGGGTGCGCAGTCTATTTCTCCCGATGGCAGATATTTGTTTTTTACTATTTGCAACGCCGAGTTTGGATATGGCAGTTGCGATATTTATTGGTCAAAGCGGGAAGGAGATGCTTGGTCGGAGCCCCAAAATTGTGGCCCCAAAGTAAATACAAAGTACTGGGAATCGCAACCTTCCATAGCGGCGGATGGCAAAACTATTTATTTTACGTCAAACCGTCCGGGTGGCTTTGGTGGTATGGATATTTGGAAAACCGAGATGATTTCCGAAGGCGTTTTTTCTGAGCCGGTAAATTTAGGGGATGTGATTAACACGCCCTTTGAAGAGATTTCGCCGTTTATTCATTTTGACCAAAGAACACTCTATTTTTCTTCAGACGGGCATTTGGGCATGGGCGGAAGAGACTTGTTCTACAGCAAGCTACAGTCTGATGGACAATGGGATACACCTGTTAATTTAGGCTATCCCATCAACACATTCCGGGATGAATCGGGAATTTTTATCAATGCACAAGGCAATTTAGCTTATTTTGCTTCTAACCGTCCAGGCGGGTTGGGTGGATTAGACATCTATTATTTTGAGTTGGATGAATCGTTGCGCCCCGAACCGGTATGGTTTGCTGTTGAAGAAGTTGAGAATAAAAAGGATACCACAGTTATTGCCTCAACGGTTACTTCCGTTTTGGATGCCATAAAAATTGGCGAAACGTTTATTTTACCTAATATCTTTTTTGAATTTGGCCAATCGGCTCTATTGCCCGATTCATATTCCGAACTGCAACGTTTGTTAGATTTTTTGATTAGAAACGAAACGGTTATAATTGAAATCAGCGGGCATACCGATGATCAAGGCTCAGAGTCCTACAATCAAAAACTTTCGATGGAAAGGGCGCAGGCGGTTTATCGTTATCTAATTGATAATGGAATAGATTCCAGCCGTTTATCTTACAAAGGCTATGGAAAATGGCGCCCTGTAGCGCCCAATGATACGGAAGAAAACCGTGCGAGGAATCGGAGGACGGAGATTTTAATATTGGAACGGTAAGTAGTGAGATTTAAAAATGGGTTGTGATAATCGATTAGTAAAAAATCTTATTTTTTTAACGAAACAACCTTAGTAGCACACAAAATAATACTCCGCATTGGTGTTAAAATAATTACCAAACTCATCTCGAGTTAACGGAGGTTTTTCTTTAATATAAGAGGTAAGAGTGAATATGCTTAAACCTATTTCACTCGATATAAAATCATATAAATCAAGAGGATTTGTTCCATAATAATCGCTGGCGCCCTTGCCGCATTCAAATAAAATAACAGGTTTGTTTTTTTGCAAAATATTTTTGGCGCCTTTTAATACGCCAAATTCGCCCCCTTCCACGTCAATCTTAATAAAATCAATCTTTTCATCGGGCGAAATAATTTCGTCCAAAGTTTTTATTTCTACCTCTATTTCTTCAATCTCCGGATTGGAAATATCATAGTGCCTTCTTTTTATGCCACTATAAGCAGGTGCATTTTTTACAAGTTGAAAAGTAGAATGCCCGGCTTTGTCTGAAAGTGCATACTGAAAAATCTGCGCCTTATTTTTATATTTTTTTTCTAATTCTTCAAACAAATAGGGGATAGGCTCAAAAGCGTAATGTTTGCCTTGGGGCGAATATTGCAACAAAAGATCTAATATTTCACCCTTGTGGCAGCCAATATCAATACAATTGTAGTTCTTTTGGATGCTTTTTTTTATTATTGCTTTCGTAAGTCTGTCGTATTGAATATTTTTCGTTACATCTAAATGAAAATAAATCAATAATTTTCTCAACATATCTTTCACTGTCATAAATCGCTATATTTTAATGTTTTATTGCTTGTTTTTTACGGAGAAGTTAATTCCGAAAAAGAAATATTCCCGAAGACAAGCAATTTTTTGTAAGTTGTTTTCTTTAACCATCATTTCCTTAGCCGACCGTTTTCGGTAACAAAACGGATAGAAAAAGCGAATGTATTCAGGTTTCACATTTTTACAGTTAAAACCTGCTTGCTCAAATTCATGCTGCCATTTTTTCCAACTGCGTACATTTTCGTTGCCAAACAAAATATTTTTTTGCAAACGCGCATCCCAAATGGTAATAATTCGCTTATTGCCTCTCTGTTTGAAAAATTTCAGATTTTCCATAATGTTATTGCCATTCACCTCTGCAACAATTAATTGCCCATCAGGTTTGAGCACATTATGAAAAATTTTCAAGGCATCTTGTAAAGGCTCTATATGATGGAGCGTGTCTTGCAATATAATGTAATCAAAATAGTTATTGCTAATTTTTTGGTCGAAAATATTGGCATAATCTACTTCAAACAGATCTGCATTACCATATTGCTCCCAGTATTTTTTTCTTTGCTCTATTTCATCAAAATAAAATTCCAACGTGGTTCCATATACGCGAAACCCATTCATAGCCAAGAACAAAGCAGTGGTGCCATAGCCGCAACCACAATCCCAAATTACAGCATTTGTATCTTTTATTTGATCGGAGACATACTGCAATCGTTGTAAAAAATAAGCTTTTCTAAACTCAAAAGAAGATTTATTGTTTAAGAACTTATAATAAGCTCTCATATTTGGAGCATCTTGCAATTCTTTCAAAAATAAGTCAAAAAAATCATCAACGCTCATCATCTTATTAATTAAATATCTATTTGAACAAAACGTAATACCCTATTTATTATTTTAATTACTTACGATAGATTTCATGCGATATGTGAAAATATTGTTTATTTGCACTCTATAATTTTCAGAAAGAATAAACTAATTTTTTATGCAATTTTACACTACAAAAATTATTTCGCAAAAACAGATCGCCGACTATATTTTTCATTTAAAAGTGGCAAAAAACGATGAAAAAGTTGCACCAGGGCAATTTTATATGCTAAAAGCGTGGCATAATGCACTACCTTTAATGCGCCCTATCAGCGTTTATAATGTGGAAGCCGATACACTCCATTTTCTATATAAAGTAGTAGGGCAGGGAACGGAACTGCTTTCAACGCTCAAAAAAGGAGCAAGCATAGAGTTATTAGGTCCTTTAGGAAACGGCTTCCCATGCCACGAAGTTTCCGGAAAAGTAGCTTTGGTAGGTGGCGGAATTGGCATCCCGCCGCTTTTTGATACTGCGAAACAGTTGGCAAAAAACGGATGTAAAGTAGATGTTTTTCTGGGATATAAAGAGGAACTTTTTGCATTTGAGCCTTTTGAAGACGTGTGTGAGAAGATTTTTATTGCGGTTGAAAAAGGCGACGAAGGCTATAACGGATTTATTACCGATATTTTCCACGCCCAAAATTATAATGCAGTGTTTACCTGCGGGCCGGAAATCATGATGATGAAAGTAAAAGAATTATGTGATGTTCAACAAGTTCCGGTGTGGCTTTCTATGGAAAGCAGAATGGCTTGCGGCGTTGGCGCTTGCTTAGTTTGTACCTGCAAAACAAAAGAAGGAATGAAGCGTTGCTGTAAAGATGGCCCCGTATTTTCAGGAACATTATTATAAATAACTATGATCAACTTTTTATGAGAATTGGGGTCAATACACGACTTTTTGTCAAGGGAAAAATGGACGGCATCGCCTGGGTTGCTTACGAAATCTTAAAGCGTATCGTTACCCAACATCCTGAGCATGAGTTTGTATTCTTTTTTGACAGACCCTACAACCCCTACTTTATCTTTGCCCCAAATGTGAAACCGGTTGTTGTACGCCCGCAAGCACGGCATCCGTTTTTATGGTTTCTTTTCTTTGAAACAGGTATTAAAAAAGCACTTCGTAAAGAAAACATTGATCTTTTTATTTCCCCAGACGGGTGGGTATGTTTGGGCACTAATGTAAAAACAATCAATGTAATTCACGATTTGAATTTTGAACATTATCCTTCGTTTTTTTCTCCTTTAATACGAAAATATTACACTTATTTTTTTCCTCGTTTTGCCAGGAAAGCCGACCATATAATTACCGTTTCTCAATTTTCTAAAAATGATATTGTAAACAGGTATCATGTTGATGCAAAAAAAATTAGTGTAGTTTATAACGCCGCTTCCGAAGACTTTTTTGAGATAGACGAACAAGAGAAACAGCGAACTATTCAACGTTTAACCAACGGGGTTCCTTATTTTGTTTTTGTAGGTTCTGCGCACAAGCGTAAAAATGTGGAGCGCATTATGCAAGCCTTTGATCAATTTCGTCAAAAATACGCAGATTTTAAGTTTGTTTTCGCCGGATCGAACAAATATTGGGACAAAGATATTAAAGAGACCTACCATCAACTCAAACATAAATCGGATATTGTATTTACGGAATACCTTTCTACTACAGAGATGAATTATGTGGTTTCGAGCGCGTTAGCATTAGTATATCCTTCTCTTTTTGAAGGATTTGGCATTCCCATTGTAGAAGGATTTGCGGCGCATGTACCGGTAATAACCTCTAATGTTACCTCCATGCCGGAGGTGGCCGGAGAAGCCGCTTTGTTGGTAAATCCAATGTCTGTTACAGAAATCGCAAACGCTATGGAAAAAATAGTCATGGATGAGTTATTGCGCACAAAACTCATTCAACTTGGCGAAGAAAGAAATCGCGCCTTTTCCTGGGATAAATCTGCCCAACAATTTTGGGATGTGATTCTTGAATTTTATAACCCTATCTAATGCCCAATCTTGCCCCAAACTTCACCAACGAAACCGCCGTCTTAATTGCCGTAGCTACCCCTTCTATCCCTTTTGAAAAAGTAAACGAATATTTAGACGAGCTAGCCTTTTTAACAGATACAGCAGGAGGAATCGCCGTCCGGAAATTTATTCAAAACCTCCCTTATCCCGATCCGCGCACCTATCTCGGTTCCGGGAAATTGGAGGAGGTCGGTCGTTATATAGATGAAAATAAAATACAAATTGCTGTTTTTGACGATGAATTATCTCCTTCGCAAACGCGCAATATTGAAGAAGTGTTGAAGTGTCGCGTGATTGACAGAACACGGCTTATTTTAGATATTTTCTCCAAACGCGCACAAACAGCACATGCGAAAGTGCAGGTAGAATTAGCACAGTATCAATATCTTTTACCTCGCCTTACCCGAATGTGGACACACTTGGAAAAACAACGCGGCGGCATCGGCATGCGCGGGCCCGGCGAGAAAGAGATTGAAACCGACCGCCGGATCATTCGAGATAGGATTGCTTTGCTGAAAGAGAAATTACAAGATATAGACAGACAAAAATTTACGCAACGCAGTAATAGAGAAAAATTTGTGAGAGTAGCCTTGGTGGGATACACCAACGTGGGAAAATCAACGTTAATGAACCTCATCAGCAAATCGGAGGTGTTTGCCGAGAATAAACTGTTTGCCACATTAGACACTACCGTTAGAAAAGTAGTGTTTGAAAATCTTCCGTTTTTGTTGTCCGATACGGTGGGGTTCATCCGCAAATTGCCGCACGGGCTGGTGGAATCGTTTAAATCAACCTTAGATGAAATTCGCGAAACCGATATCTTGCTGCATGTGGTAGATATTAGCCATCCCGACTTTGAAGAACAAATTCAGGTAGTCAATCAAACGTTGCAGGAAATAGATGCCGGAGATAAGCAGATGTTCTATCTGTTCAATAAGATAGACAATTACACTTGGGTAGAAAAAGACCCCGATGATTTAACCCCCAAAGAAAAACACAATATTTCTATTGATGAGTTAACAGAGACATGGATGGCGAAGATGAATCAAAAATCAATTTTTATCTCAGCGAAAACCAAAGAAAACTATGAGGCGTTGCGCGCACTTCTTTACGAGGAGATTAAAAAAATGCATATCCAAATTTATCCGTACAATAATTTTCTGTATTAAAGTGTATTTTTGCGCTCCTTTTTGCCCGAATGGCGGAATTGGTAGACGCGCTACATTCAGGGTGTAGTAACCGAACGGTTGTGCAAGTTCGAGTCTTGTTTCGGGCACTTATCGA
>WQWP01000038.1 GCA_009787485.1 Lentimicrobiaceae bacterium
ATAGAGGTACACATAAAGTTTTGTTGTTTTACTCGCGTCACCCAAAACTGAAACCAAAAATTTATAAAGCGCTAACATTGAATGTATTATAAAATGCCTTTTTAAAAAGTGTCGAAGTCAGGAAAAATAGGAAAAAAAATGAAAAAAAAGGTGGGGTGGTGTTGTAATGTGCTTATTATAAATGATTTTGCAGCTATAAAAACATCTAAACCCAAATTCCCCATTAAAAATTTTGGCTAAAACTTATAACGGTGGCTTCTACTTCTTTGCCGTTTACTGTTTAATCACTTTTTTAACAACTTCCCCTTGTTCCGTAGCGATTTTAACAAAATAAGTACCTGCCTGCAAGTGCGAAATATTGATGAGATGATGAGATGATGTGGGGATGAGATGATGAGATGATACTACTTTTCCGGAAATATCAAAAATTTCAACATTCTCAATTCTCAATTCTCCATTCTCAATTCTCAATTCTCCCGTTGTTGGATTCGGATAAACCTCAATTGCCTCCAACCCCTGTGCAGCTTCATCAATACCAAGAGGCTCTATTTCAATAACAAAATCTTGCGTATAATCCTCGTCAAAAGCTAAGCCTTCTTTAATAGTTCCTCTAACTTTTACAGTTCCCGGAGCTGTCGTTCTTAGTCTTGTGCCGAAAATGGTTGCGCCGGTAGTTCCTGCATCAGTGATTTCCCAATTAACTTGTTTGTAAGTGGCATTCTCAGGAAGCACTACTATGCGATAACTGCTAAAGATATATTGTTCGCCCACCGAAACCGAAGCAGGTACGTTTGTTATTTCCGTAACGGGAACAAAATCTATAACCTGAACTAAAAGGATGACACGTGTAGGTACCAATGCTTCAACTTGAGGGTCGCTATACACATTCGGATTGCGCATGTCCACAGTGTACAAACCATCCTTGTGAAATGTAATCTCTCCATTATCAACGGTATATTCACTTGGATCAGCCAAAGAACCATCAAATCCATCTGGCCTATGACCGTTCAGTATCCAAAAATTAGTAGCCGCACCGCCAAACTCTTTTTGTGAAGAATAATCAAGCGTCTCGTTAAGTAAGATTCTCCGCGAACCCAATCTTTGTATTCCAAATCTTCTACCACGATCTATCATTACTTGATGTATATCATATAAACTGGATAATGGGAATTTGTTATTCATGCAATATATAGCCCCTAATGCTGGATTGTTACTTAAGTCTAATACGGATAAACTTTGGGATCCACAGGATAAATTCAATAATGCCCTGCAATCCCTTACGTCTAAATCCCTTAAGGAGCCTTTATAGATAAGAGGCGCAGAGACTTCAAGATTTTCTAAATTCACACAATTACTTAGGTTTATGCTCTCCATCACTAGTTCGCTAGCCAATATCCAATTTATTGATGGGCATTTACTGAAATCAAGACTAATGAAGCTGCGACTAGCACTATTGGAAAATAATGTGATTGCGCACCCTTCTTCTCCTTCAATGATTATTTCTTTAGGGACACCAATCTCACTAAAAATATCTATGTATATGGACTGATATTCTCCTGTTCCTGTGAATGTTTCCTCAAAGCCCGTAGCCACACAGCGCACGGTAAATTGTTTGTCAAGAGTGGTTATAAGACTGAAATTATTCTTGGAACTTATAGTAACAATTTTTATTGTATCACCGGCTACAATATGTAAGCTATTGGTAACAAAAACGATTAGGATTAATAATTTATAAGCTAAATTTTTCATTTGTATCGAATTTATTTAATTAATACTGATGCGTTAAAACATTGCTGCAAAACTATTAAAATAGTTTATACAACAATCATTATTGAAAAGAATTATCTATCTATCTATCTATCTATCTATCTATCTATCTATCAGTTATTTATAATTTTTTGATAGGTAAAAGTTTTAGTCGCACAATTTGTTCATAACGATACATATTACCCTTATTCCATTATTTTTTCAAGAAATATTCTCTCCCCCTTGACAAACGGCATTTCATGTTGTATATTTGCGCCCTCTGTTAAAACTACTATGATTATGAATGAACATAAAGCACTACATCACTCAAACAACAAGGGTGAAATTATTTTGTATCAACCGGATAACTCAGTTCAGATAGATGTCAGAATTGAAGATGAGACGGTTTGGCTAACGCAGGCACAAATGGTTGTTCTTTTTCAATCAACCAAACAAAATATTAGCTTGCATGTTAACAACATCTTTAAAGAAAATGAACTGGACTATAAAGCAACTGTCAAGAAATACTTGACAGTTCAAAAAGAAGGGAATAGACTTGTTAATCGTGCGGTAAAATATTTTAATTTAGACGTCATAATTTCAGTAGGTTACCGCGTAAAATCTTTGCGAGGCACCCAATTTCGTATTTGGGCAAATTCTGTGTTAAAAGATTATTTATTAAGAGGATATGCTATAAACTATCGCTTAGATAATTTGGAAAATAAAGTATTTTCTTTAGAACAAAATCAATTAGAAATAAAATCAATTATTCAAAAATCACTACCTCAAAAAGAAGGCATCTTTTTCGATGGACAAATTTTCGATGCATACGTTTTTGTTTCAGACCTGATTAAATCAGCAAAGAAATCTATTGTTTTGATGGATAATTATATTGATGAAACTGTTTTGCTTTTGTTATCGAAAAGAGCGCCAAAAGTTAGTGCAATAATTTATACAAAACAGATTTCATCTCAATTACAATTAGACCTAATCAGGCACAATGCTCAATACGAGTCTATAAACATCTACGAATCAAATAATTTTCACGACCGCTTTTTGATGATTGATGGTGTGGTTTATCACATCGGTGCTTCTCTTAAAGATTTGGGCAAGAAATTGTTTGCATTTTCGAAAATGGAAGTTGAAACTTCAGTTTTATTAGGCGTATGCTAACAATAAAGGTAATATACAAGCAGATAAAAAAAAAGCCGAGGATTTCCCCCGGCTTTCCACATGAAAACACAATTACAAATCTTACGCCCCTAATTGCAGCCTGTAAAAGCAGCAACATGTCAGGTTGGCATCGGTTTGTTTAAGGTAATCGGCAACGGTAACTTTATTGTCGCGGATAAACTCCTGGCTCAATAAAGTATTTTCTTTAAAGAATTTGTTCAGTTTGCCTTCTGCGATTTTTTCAATCATATTTTCCGGTTTGCCTTCTTGACGTGTCATTTCGCGTGCCAATTCCAATTCATGATCAATGGTGGCTTGCGGAATTTGTTTAGAGTCCACAGCAAGTGGGTTCATAGCCGCAATTTGCATGGCTACGTTGTGCGCCGGCTCATACACATTTTCACCGCCTAAGGTAAATCCGGCAATGGTTGCCAACATATTTCCGTTGTGGTTATATGCGGATACACAAGGCGCTTCAATTACTTCATAAGCAGGCATTTCTGTTTTTTCGCCGGTTTTTCCTGTCATTTCAATAAGCATTTCTTCTACAGTAATGCCGTCAATTTTATGCGCTAATAATTCTTCGCGGGTTTTGATTTTGTTTGCCATTGCAGCGTTAATAATGGTATCTGCAAAAGCTACGAAATCGCTGTTTTTAGCAACGAAGTCGGTTTCACAACTTACCACTACAATAGCGGCGAAGTTGTGTTCAGCGTTTAATTTAGCTACTACGCGACCTTGGTTTGAAGCGCGGTCGGCACGTTTAGCAGCTACTTTCTGACCTTTTTTACGGAGGATGTCAATCGCTAAATCGAAGTCGCCATCAGCTTCTACGAGAGCAACTTTACAATCCATCATGCCCGATCCGGTCATTTGTCTTAATTTGTTTACATCAGCAGCAGTTATTGCCATATCTTTAATTTTTAAAATGTTAAACTTTGGGTTAATTATTTTTTAGTTGAGGTTTTTGCCGGAGCCTTAACCGGAGCTTTTTTGGTTGGAATACGTTTTCTTTTAGCAGCACCTTCTTCATCGGAAGCTACATCTTTTACTTTTTTCACGCCTTTTACGGTGATCTCCGTGGCAGGTTTTTCTTCCTCTTCATCAATCGTAACATCCACTTCTACCGCATCTTCGTTCATCTCATCCTCTTGTGCTTCTTTGTCTAATTTGCGTTCTGCAGCGCCTTCGGCAACGGCATCGCATATCGCTTTTACAATCACATGGATAGCTTTTGAGGCATCGTCGTTTGCCGGCACCGGAAAATCAATCAGATTAGGATTTGAGTTGGTGTCCACAATCGCAAATGTAGTGATGTTCAGTCTTCTGGCTTCAGCTACTGCAATGTGTTCTTTCAAAATATCCACAATAAAAACTGCAGCAGGAAGACGAGACAGATCAGAAATAGAGCCTAAGTTCTTCTCCAATTTAGCGCGTTCGCGTTGAATTTGCAACTTTTCTCTTTTCGCAAGGTTATCGAATTGCGAACTTGCCATCAATTTATCAATATCGCTCATTTTTTTCACCGCTTTACGAATGGTGAAGAAGTTGGTGAGCATACCGCCGGGCCAGCGTTCAGTTACATAAGGCATGTTTACCGATTTTGCCAATTCTGCAATCGTTTCTTTCGCTTGTTTTTTCGTGGCTACAAACAAAATTTTGCGTCCCGATTTTGCGATTTGCTTCGCCGCGGCACAAGCCTCATCTAATTTTACTAATGTTTTGTTGAGGTCAAGAATGTGAATACCATTCTTTTCCATGAAAATGTACTGCGCCATAGCAGGGTTCCATTTTCTTCTAAGATGCCCAAAATGACAGCCGGCATCTAATAGTTCTTCGAAGGTTACGTTTTTTGACATGTTTTTTTGTTGTTTACGTTCATTAAAGCAATTATTAAGTAGCATTTAAGGTCTTAATAATTTCGATACTAAACAGGGTTTTAATAGTGGTTAATTATTTAGTGGTTAGTGGTTAATGAGTTTATGGGAAGAATATTCCCTTCAAATTTTGAAGGGGTGCCCGAAGGGCGGGGTAGTTTATATTTTAACGTTTTGAGAATTGGAAACGTTTTCTTGCCTTGGGTTGTCCGGGTTTCTTCCGTTCTACCATACGTGGGTCGCGACGGAGCAGTCCTTTTCCTTTTAGCACGGGGCGATATTCGGGGTTGATTTCCACCAACGCTCTTGAGATTGCCAGGCGCAATGCTTCGGCTTGCCCAGCAACGCCGCCGCCATCCAAATTCACTTTAATATCGTATTGTCCGTCCACCTCAGCTAACATTAAAGGCTGAGTTACTACATATTGCAAGGTAGCCAACGGGAAATACTCTTTGTAATCACGGCCGTTAACCGTAATATTACCGCTTCCTTTTTTCATATAGATACGGGCAACAGCGGTTTTTCTTCTTCCTAATGTATTGGTTATTTCCATGATACTTATTTGATTTCGTTAATGTTAATGGTTTTTGGCGTTTGTCCTTCGTGCGGGTGGTTTTCACCGGCATATACATACAAATTGCGGTACAATTGCGCGCCCAATTTGTTTTTCGGCAGCATGCCCTTAATGGCGTGTTCCAAAATTCCGATAGGATTTTTCTTCAACATCTCTCTCGGAGTGGTAAAGCGTTGTCCGCCCGGATAACCGGTATGGCGCACATACTCTTTATCTTCCATTTTTTTTCCGGTAAATCTTACTTTATCGGCATTGATAATAATCACGTTGTCACCGCAATCAAAATGAGGAGAGAAATAGGTTTTGGTTTTTCCTCTTAAAATGCGCGCTGCTACAGTAGCAAGGCGGCCTACAATTTCATTTTGAGCATCAATAACAACCCATTCTTTCTTAACGATCTTCTCGTTTGCAGCGATGGTTTTGTAACTTAATGTGTTCATTTTACGTTTTTGTTTTGTTTTGTAGCCTGTTGTTTTCACCTACAAGAGGCTGGTTTTCAATTAATAATTCCTTTTCTAAGCCAAAGGATAATAATCGGTTTTTAGGGCGGCGAATATAGAATATTTTTTGGAAAAAACGAGAGGGAAAGATTTAATATTTAAAAATTTAAAGATTTAAAGTGTAAATGTATTATGAGGTGAACTATTTTGCTATTTAGTTTTATGTTGCCTAAAAATATTTTTTACCAGTTCAACAGAATATTTATTGGATATTTTTTTAGTAAAAGCAGGAAAATCGATATGCGATTTTTCATCTGCCACATCGGAAATTGTTCTTAAAATAGTAAATGGAATTCCGTATTCATAGCAAACTTGCGCAACGGCAGCGCCTTCCATTTCAACACACAAAGTGGCCGGCAATTTGTTCAAAAGTTCGTGCTTTTCTTTGGTGCATGCAAAAAATTTATCCCCACTTACAATATCGCCGATTACTAATTTTGGCTTTACAATACCAAATTCTTGTAACTCATTTTCAGTGATTACAGAAAATAGTTTTTCACTATTAATCAAATCTTTAACTGCTTTTTCAGCAATTCCTAATTGCTCTGTTTGAATATCAATATATTTAATGCCGAGTAATGGTATTTCAAACTCTTCCATTAAAGGTCTTGCGTCTAAATCGTGCTGAATGTGCCGCTTGCCGATCACAATATCGCCAACATTTAATTCAGGACTTACTGCCCCCGAAACGCCGGTAAAAATGATTTCCGACACATTAAATTTGAGTATTAAAGTAGAAGCAGTTATGGCTGCTGCCACTTTGCCCCACCGCGAAAACACGACTACGGTTTTAATGCCGTTTAACTTGCCAACCGTGTAAGTTCGCATTCCCAATTGAAATTCTTCTTTGTCTGTTAAAAGGTTAGCGATGCCGTGAATTTCTTCAGACATGGCGCCCATGATGCCTATGGTTTTGGTTTGCATAAAAAGGTGGGTTTAACTCTAATTTGCCCGATTTTCCACTAACTTTCAAACATCACGAGTTATGTGGACAATTTTGACTTGTGGGACTTCATTTACGCTTTGCCCCCGGTATTGCCCAATATCGGAATCACCTCTTGCTGGTTATCCACAATCTTGCCGTTTTTTTGCTCAAATTTTTGCACATTATCCTGCAACGCAAACAACAAACGTTTTGCATTTTGCGGGGTTAATATGATGCGCGAACGCACGGTGCCTTTCGGAAGACCCGGCATGAGCGACACAAAATCCAAAATAAACTCAGCGTGCGAATGGGTAATGATTGCTAAGTTTGAGTAAACGCCTTGCGCAACTTCTTCACTTAAATGGATGTCTATTTTTTGTTCTTGTTGTTGCATAATTTACATTTTTGAAGCCATTAGTGTTTCGTATTCTTCTTTGGAACTTACTTGAATGTGTTGGTATTCTTTCAGTCCGGTGCCTGCCGGGATGAGGTGTCCCACAATTACGTTCTCTTTCATACCTGCCAAAGTGTCGGTTTTTGCGTTGATGGCGGCATCGGTCAATACTTTGGTGGTTTCCTGGAAGGAAGCTGCTGAGATAAAGCTGCGCGTTTGAAGCGAAGCGCGGGTAATTCCTTGCAAAATAGGACGACCGGTAGCCGGACGTGCATCGCGCACTTCTACCAAACGTAAGTCTTTACGTTTCAATGCAGAGTTTTCATCACGCAAGCGTTTGGCGTTGATGATTTGCCCTTTTTGGAAGTCTGCGGAATCGCCTTCTTCTACAATTACTTTCTTTTCCCAAATCATATCGTTTTCTTCCTGAAAGTCAATCTTATTCACTAATTCGCCTTGTAAGAATTTCGTATCGCCCGGGTCGTCAATTTCCATTTTACGCATCATTTGACGTACGATTACCTCAAAATGCTTGTCATTGATTTTTACCCCTTGTAAACGATATACTTCCTGAATTTCATTTACGATATATTCTTGCACTTTCATGGGGCCTTTGATATTTAAAATATCTGCAGGGGTTAACACACCTTCCGAAAGTGGCGTACCGGCTTTCACATAATCGTTTTCCTGTACCAAAATTTGTTTGGAGGTAGGAATAAGATATGATTTTTCCTCATTGGTTTTTGAAACTACTCTAACAGAACGGTTTCCTCTTTTCAATTTTTTGTCGAACTGAATGATACCGTCAATTTCCGATACGATTGCCGGATCGGAGGGGTTACGCGCTTCAAACAACTCGGTAACACGCGGAAGACCTCCCGTGATGTCGCCCGATTTTCCGAAAGCACGCGGTATTTTAACGAGAATTTCACCAGAATCAATCTTTTGTCCAACCTCAACTGCCAAACGAGCGCCCACCGGAATGTCGAAAGTTTTCACTAATTCACCGTTATCATCCAAAATTAAGATGGCAGGGTTACGTACTTTTAAACGGCTGTCCACAATCACTTTATCATGGATGTTGGTTTGTTCGTCAATTTCCACCCGGTAGGTTACGCCTTCAATAATATCTTGAAACTCAACGATACCGGCTACGTCGGAAAGGATCAGTGCATTAAACGGATCCCACTCGGCAATTAAATCGCCTTTTTTTACATGATCTCCGTGTTTGTAATACAGATTCGATGCGTAGGGGATATTTGCCGAAGACAACGCCACGCCTGTTTTTAAGTCAATGATTTTCAACTCGGCGGAACGACCGATTACTTTAAAGTAAGGTTGTCCAGCTTCATCCACTTTATCCAAAGCGCGAAGTTCGTCAATGCTGAGTACGCCGTCAAATTTAGCTTCAATTTTGCTGTTTGAAGCAATGTTACCGGCAACCCCTCCCACATGGAACGTACGGAGCGTTAACTGTGTACCGGGTTCACCGATGGATTGGGCAGCGATAATACCCACCGCTTCTCCCATTTGCACCATCTTTCCGGTAGCCAAGTTTCTACCGTAACATTTCTGACAAACGCCCACTTTCGCTTCGCAGGTAGGTACCGAACGAATCTCCACTTCTTCAATGGGCGATTCGGCGATTTTACGGCAATACTCTTCATTCAATTCTTCGCCTGCTTTCACGATGATTTCACCGGTAAGCGGGTTATAAACGTCGTGCAGTGTAACGCGACCTAACAATCTATCAGCTAATGTTTCTACAATTTCCTCGTTTTTCTTGAGTGCGCTGATTACCATACCGCGCAGTGTGCCGCAGTCTTCTTCCGTAATGATTACGTCATGAGAAACGTCCACCAAACGACGGGTCAAATATCCTGCGTCGGCGGTTTTTAATGCGGTATCTGCCAAACCTTTACGCGCACCGTGCGTAGAGATGAAGTATTCCAATACGGAGAGACCTTCTTTAAAGTTCGACAAGATGGGGTTTTCGATAATTTCACCTCCACCGGCGCCGGCTTTAGTCGGTTTCGCCATCAATCCACGCATACCGGAGAGCTGACGTACCTGCTCAGAAGATCCACGAGCGCCGGAGTGGCGCATCATGTGCACAGGGTTAAAGCCTTGTCGGTCTTCTTCAATTTGTCTTAATAACAAGTCATTCAAACGACGAGTTGTGTTCGACCAAATGTCAACTACCTGATTATAACGCTCGTTGTTGGTAATCCAACCCATGTTATAGTTCATCGAAATTTCATCAATTTTTGCATTGGATTCTGCAATTAGTTCCGCTTTTTCTTTCGGTATAATCACATCACCCAAATTAAAAGAAAGTCCGCCTTCAAATGCCATGCGAAATCCCAAATCCATAATATCGTCCAAGAATCTTGCGGTTTGAGCATTTCCGGCTGTAATGAGCACTTCTCCAATAATATCGCGTAATGATTTTTTGGTTAGCAATTCATTCACATAACCGTATTCTTTAGGCACCACTTGGTTAAAAATAACTCTACCCACTGTGGTTTTGGTACGTACCATCTTACCGTCGCCTTTCAGATTTACCCTACATTCGATAATGGCATTCAAATGAACGCGTTTTTCGTTATATGCAATAATCACTTCTTCAGGCGAATAGAAGATTTTGCCTTCGCCTAATACCGGAGCATTTGGCGTGGATTTCAATTCTTTTGTAATGTAATAAAGCCCCAATACCATGTCTTGCGAAGGTACGGTTACCGGCGCTCCATTGGCAGGGTTTAAAATATTGTGCGAAGCCAACATAAGCATTTGCGCTTCCAACACGGCGGCGTTGCCTAACGGCACGTGCACCGCCATTTGGTCGCCGTCAAAGTCGGCGTTAAATGCCGTACAGGTGAGTGGGTGCAAACGGATCGCTTTCCCTTCTACCAAACGGGGTTGAAATGCCTGAATACCCAAGCGGTGCAGGGTAGGAGCACGGTTTAGCAGCACCGGATGTCCTTTCATGATGTTTTCCAAGATTTCCCATACTACCGGCTCTTTTCTGTCCACAATTTTTTTAGCAGATTTCACGGTTTTTACCAAGCCTCTTTCCAATAATTTACGGATAATGAAAGGTTTAAACAGCTCGGCAGCCATATCTTTCGGAATACCACATTCATTCAGTTGTAACTCAGGCCCTACTACAATTACGGAACGACCGGAATAATCTACACGTTTACCCAACAGATTTTGACGAAAACGTCCTTGTTTTCCTTTTAAGCTATCGGATAACGATTTTAAGGCGCGGTTGGATTCTGTTTTAACTGCATTGGTTTTCTTTGAGTTATCGAATAATGAGTCCACCGCTTCCTGCAACATACGTTTTTCGTTACGCATGATCACATCGGGCGCTTTAATCTCTATCAATCTCTTTAAACGATTGTTACGAATGATGACACGGCGATACAAGTCGTTCAAATCGGAGGTAGCGAAACGACCGCCATCGAGCGGCACTAGCGGACGAAGTTCGGGCGGAATAACGGGGAGGATCTTCAAGATCATCCATTCCGGCTTGTTTATGGCGCGTCTTCTGCTATCGCGAAACGCTTCAAAAACATGCAATCTTTTAAGGATTTCCTGTTTTCTTTGTTGCGAGGTTTCGTTGTTCGCTTTATCTCTCAAATAAAATGATTCGGCATCCAAATCAATTTTGGTTAACAAATCGAAAATACCTTCCGCGCCCATTTTCGCGATAAATTTATTGGGGTCGGTTTCTTCCAGCATTTTATTATCCGCAGGCAAACTCTCGGTGATGTTAAAATACTCATCTTCCGTTAATAGCGTGAGTTTTTTAACGGTTTCACTTTCTGCAACGCCGGCTTGTATCACCACATATCTTTCATAGTAAATGATTGAATCTACCTGTTTTGCAGATAATCCCAACAGCGCCGCAATTTTATTGGGCAGCGATTTGAAGAACCAAATGTGCGCTACCGGAACTACCAATTGAATGTGCCCCAGACGCTCTCTACGCACTTTGCGCTCGGTAACTTCTACGCCGCAACGGTCGCACACAATTCCTTTGTAACGAATGCGTTTGTACTTTCCGCAGTGGCATTCCCAGTCTTTTACCGGACCGAAAATCTTCTCGCAAAACAACCCTTCGCGTTCCGGTTTGTAAGTTCTGTAGTTAATAGTTTCCGGTTTCAGCACCTCGCCAAACGATTGCTCCAAAATGGTTTCGGGAGCAGCTAAGCTGATGGTGATTCTTGAAAATTCTTTTCTTGTGTTTGTATCTTTTTTTATTGCCATATTATTAGTGGTTAGTGGTTAGTGGTTAATGGTTAGTATTTATTCAATATTCCATATTCCATATTCAATTAATCAAATTTAATATCTAATGCTAAGCCGCGTAATTCGTTTACCAATACATTAAACGACTCCGGCAACCCCGCCGTCGGCATATTATCCCCCTTCACAATCGCTTCGTATGCCTTCGCTCTTCCTACCACGTCGTCCGATTTTACGGTGAGGATCTCTTGAAGGATGTTAGCTGCGCCGAACGCTTCAATCGCCCAAACCTCCATCTCTCCGAAACGTTGTCCGCCGAATTGCGCTTTACCGCCCAACGGCTGCTGCGTAATGAGCGAGTATGGTCCAATGGAGCGCGCGTGCATCTTGTCGTCAACCATGTGGTGCAGTTTAATCATGTAGATGTAACCTGCGGTTACTTTTTGGTGGAATTTCTCGCCGGTTTCGCCATCGTATAGTTGCACGTTTCCGTTTTGCGGAAGTTGTGCCTTATCCATTAACTCGTTGATTTGTTGGATAGATGCGCCGTCGAAAATTGGAGTTGCAAATCTCATGCCCAGCGTTCTTCCTGCCCAACCCAATACGGTTTCGTAAATCTGTCCCAAGTTCATACGGGAAGGCACGCCCAGCGGATTCAATACGATGTCCACAGGCGTTCCGTCTTCCATAAACGGCATATCTTCTTCGCGTACTATTTTTGCAACAATACCTTTGTTTCCGTGGCGGCCTGCCATTTTATCTCCTACTTTCAGTTTACGTTTTTCGGCAATGTAAACCTTTGCCATTTGCACAATGCCGCTCGGAAGCTCGCTACCGATAGTGGCGTCAAATTTTTCGCGCGTTTCTAAAGAATAGTAGTAACGTTCTTTGGCTAAATAATTTCGGATAGTGTCGGTAACTAATAGATTTACTTTGGTATCGTTTGTCCATTTTGAGACGCTGATGGTGGTATAATTCACCCCCATAAGCATTTTTTGCGAGAATTTGGCGCCTTTTGTGATGATTGCATTTTTCATGTTATCGTACACATTGTGCGAAATTTTTCCGTCCAAGATTTTGTATAGCTTCGCAACCAATTCTTCTTTGAGCGCATTTTTAATGGTAGCATATCTGGCTTCAATTTCCGAAACCAAATCTTTATCGCGAGTTCTTGTTTTCCTGTCTTTTACTAAGCGAGACATGGATTTCGCGCCAATTACGACCCCTTTCATAGAAGGAGGTGCTTTGAGAGAAGCATCTTTCACATCGCCGGCTTTATCTCCGAAGATGGCACGCAGCAATTTTTCTTCCGGGGTAGGGTAGGACTCACCTTTCGGCGTAATCTTACCAATTAAAATATCTCCTTCTTTCACTTCGGCACCAATGCGAATCAAACCGTCTTCCGTCAAATCTTTCGTCGCATCTGAAGAAACATTCGGGATATCGTTGGTCAATTCTTCTATACCGCGTTTGGTATCACGCACCTCCAACGTAAATTCTTCAATATGGATAGAAGTGAAAATATCTTCTTTTACCACTCTTTCAGAAATCACGATGGCATCCTCAAAATTGTATCCTTTCCAAGGCATGAACGCTACCATCATGTTTCTGCCCAGCGCCAATTCGCCATTTTTTGTGGCGTAACCTTCCGTAATCACATCGCCTTTGCTCACTTTTTGTCCTTTTTTTACAATCGGCTTAATGTTAATACAAGAGTTTTGGTTGGTTCTTTTAAACTTAGGTAACTGATACTCTTTAATATGCGAGTCGAAATTAGTCAGTTTTTCGTTTTCCGTATATTCGTAGTTGATTCTGATTTTTTCTCCATCCACATATTCTACAACACCTGTTCCTTCTGCGCGCAATTGGGAGCGGGAGTCGAGCGCTACCTGTCTTTCCAATCCGGTACCTACAATGGGCACTTCGGGGCACAAGAGCGGAACTGCCTGACGCATCATGTTGGATCCCATCAAGGCGCGGTTGGCATCGTCGTTTTCCAAGAAGGGAATTAAAGATGCAGCGATAGAGGCAATTTGGTTGGGCGCAATGTCTATCAAATCCACTTGTTCTTTGGCAACAATCGGATAATCGGCAAGTTGGCGTGCTTTTACTTTATTATCCAACACCCCTTTATCGCTGATATTTGTTTTTGCTTGCGCAATGATCTTATTTTCTTCTTCTTCCGCACTTAAATAGATGGAAGGCTCTTCCACTTGCACTGCACCTCCTACTACTTTTTTGTACGGTGTTTCAATAAATCCCAACTTATTGATTTTGGCAAACACGCAAAGCGATGAAATCAATCCGATGTTCGGGCCTTCGGGCGTTTCAATCGTACACAAACGACCGTAGTGTGTGTAGTGCACGTCGCGCACCTCGAAGCCGGCTCTTTCTCTTGATAAGCCGCCGGGTCCCAACGCTGAAATCCTTCTTTTATGGGTCAACTCCGAAAGTGGATTGGTTTGATCCATAAATTGAGAGAGCTGGTTGGTTCCGAAGAATGAGTTAATAACAGAAGAAAGTGTTTTGGAGTTAATCAAATCTCCGGGTGTAAACACTTCGTTATCACGTACATTCATCTTTTCTCGGATCGTTCTGGTCATACGCGCCAAACCCATGCCAAATTGGTTGTATAGTTGCTCTCCCACCGTTCTTACACGGCGGTTGCTCAAGTGGTCAATGTCATCCACCTCTGTTTTTGAGTTGATTAATTGCACCAAATGGCGGATAATGGAGATAATATCTTCTTTGGTTAAAATCCGGGTATCAATCGAAATATTTGATCCTAATTTTTTGTTGATACGGTATCTGCCCACCTCGCCCAAGTCGTAACGTTTATCTGAGAAAAACAGTTTCTCCAACGCGCTTCTTGCGGCTTCTTCATCGGGCGGCGCCGTATTGCGAAGTTGCAAATAGATATATTCCAACGCTTGTTTTTCGGAGTTTGCCGTATCTTTTTGCAACGTATTGAAAATGATAGAATAATCGGTTTTGTTTTCGTCTTCATTATGGAACAATACCGTTTTGATGTTAGCGTCCATAACTAATGGAATGTGCTTGTCTTCCAGTATGGTTTCGCGGTCAATAATGAGTTCGGTACGTTCAATGTTTACCACTTCGCCGGTCTCGCCGTCCACGAAATCCTCCGTACGCACTTTCATGACGCGGGCAGCCAATTTTCTCCCTACGTTCTTTTTCAAGTTAGCTTTGGTAACTTTTACTTCTTCTGCAATATTAAAGATGTCTAAAATATCTTTATCTGTTTCGTAACCGATGGCTCTCAGCAAGGTAGTTACGGGCAATTTTTTCTTTCTGTCAATGTAAGCATACATGACATTATTAATATCGGTTGTAAATTCCATCCAGGATCCTTTAAACGGAATGATACGCGCTGAGTATAACTGCGATCCGTTGTTGTGATAAGAAGATCCGAAGAATACTCCGGGCGAGCGGTGCAATTGGGATACCACCACACGCTCTGCGCCATTAATAATGAAGGTTCCTCTTGGGGTCATGTACGGCACCATTCCTAAATACACATCTTGGATAACCGTCTCAAAGTCTTCGTGTTCGATGTCGTTGCACGAGAGTTTGAGTTTTACTTTCAGCGGAACGCTGTAGGTTAATCCTCTTTCCAAACACTCATCGGTGGAATAACGCGGAGCATCTAAGTAATAGTCTAAGAACTCCAACAGGAAGCTATTTCGGGCGTCCACAATAGGGAAATTCTCTTGAAATACACGATAAAGCCCTTCGTGGTTCCGTTTATCCGCATCGGTATCTATTTGGAAAAACTCTTGAAATGATTTTAATTGTATATCCAAAAAGTCAGGATATTCCACTTGCTTCGTGGTTGCAAAACTGAATCTTTGATTGTTTTTTGTTGTCAAGGGATTAAATTTTATAGGTTAATGATTAGAGAACAATTTAGTATCAATGAGTTGCGAATTTTGCAATTAAGAAAATTCATTAAAACACAGTGAGTACACTACTCCTAATATAATATGTAGGAATATGTACTCACTGATTTTTTAAAAAGAGGTTTATTTCACCTCAACTTCGGCGCCGGCTTCTTCTAATGTCTTCTTCAAGCCTTCTGCTTCGTCTTTCGTAACGGCTTCTTTCACCGGTTTCGGAGCAGCGTCCACTAATTCTTTTGCTTCTTTAAGTCCTAAGCTGGTTAATTCTTTTACCAATTTAACCACAGCTAATTTATTTGGACCTGCGGCTTTAAGAATTACGTCGAATTGTGTTTTTTCTTCCACTTCTTCGGCTGCTGCTATGGGACCTGCGGCTACTGCTACTGCAGCTGCTGCGGGCTCAATGCCATACTCTTCTTTTAAAATTTTAGCTAACTCGTTAACTTCTTTAACGGTAAGGTTAACTAATTCTTCTGCGAATTTTTTCAAATCTGCCATAACTTTATGATTTTTAAGGTTTTTAATTGTTTTTGTTTGTTTTGTTTTTTGATTTAAGGATTTAAAATTTAAGGTTTAAAATTTAAGGGTTTCATTTTTAAATTTTAAATATTAAATCTTAAATTGTTTAGCGTTCCGAGAGTGTTTTACAAATTCCCGCCAATTTTCCGCCACTCGATTGAAGTGCGGAGATCACATTGCGAGCAGGAGATTGTAGTAAACCCACGAGGTCGCCGATAAGTTCTTCTCTGGATTTAATAGCACAGAGATAATCTAACTGATCATCGCCGAAATAGGTGCATTCTTCAATAAATGCTGCTTTAATCTGAGGTTTGTTTCTGAGTTTTGTACGAAATTCCTTGATTAATTTAGCAGGCGCATTTCCGGTTTCGGAAAGCATAATGGAAGAAACGCCTTTTAAGGCAGGGTAAATTTCCGAATAGTCAACTGTGGATTGTTCCATAGCACGTTTTAAAAGGGTGTTTTTTACCACTTTTAATTTGATGTTTCTACGGTAACAAAGTCTCCTCAATTGGTTTACGGTTTCAACGGTAAATCCGGACATATCGGTAATATAGACATGTGGATAATCAGCTAAATCTTTTGCGATGGCGTCTATGATTAGACTTTTTTCTTCTTGTTTCATACGTTTAATTTAGCATTAATGATTTACGATACTGATTTTACATCAACTTGAACTCCTGGGCTCATGGTGCTCGACAAGTAGATACTTTTCACGTAGGTACCTTTTGCGGCGGCGGGTTTCAGTTTAATGATGGTGCTCATCATTTCCTTTACGTTGTCCATAAGTTTGTCGGAGGAAAAGTTTACTTTTCCGATTCCGGAATGGATAATGCCGTATTTATCAACTTTAAAGTCAATTTTACCGGCTTTTACTTCAGCAACAGCCTTGCCAACGTCCATAGTCACGGTACCGGCTTTTGGGTTGGGCATTAAGCCGCGTGGTCCCAAAATTTTACCGAGCGCTCCTATTTTAGGCATTACGCTGGGCATAGTAATGATCACATCAACGTCGGTCCAACCTTTTTTGATTTTATCAATGTAGTCATCTAAGCCTACATGGTCGGCACCTGCAGTTAGAGCTTCATCTTCTTTATCCGGCGTGCAGAGTACGAGTACGCGGGTTACTTTTCCTGTTCCATGGGGAAGGGTTACTATACCACGCACCATTTGATTGGCTTTTCGGGGGTCAACGCCCAAGCGGACGTCTATGTCGAAAGAGGAATCAAATTTCGTGTAAGTGATACTTTTCACTACTTCCACGGCTTCACCCAGCGCGTACACCTTCGTCTTGTCGAATTTGGCGAGAGCTTCTTTGCGTTTTTTAGATATTTTTGCCATGTTGATTTTGTGTTACTTAATGATTAATTTTGTTCAGAAGGTTCAGCACCGCCTTTTACGGTAATCCCCATACTTCTTGCGGTTCCTGCTACCATGCTCATGGCGGCTTCTGTTGTAAAACAGTTTAAGTCAACCATTTTGATTTCAGCAATGGTACGTACTTGTTCCCAACTAACGTTTCCTACCTTATTCCTATTAGGCTCTTTCGATCCTTTTTGAATTTTGGTGGCTTCCATTAATTGAACAGGAACCGGAGGAGTTTTGGTGATAAAGTCGAACGACTTATCTTTGTAAACAGTAATCACTACAGGAACTACCTTTCCGGCTTGTTCTTGTGTACGTGCGTTAAACTGCTTACAAAATTCCATAATGTTCACCCCTTTTGCCCCGAGCGCGGGACCTACGGGTGGCGATGGATTGGCAGCACCTCCTTTGATTTGTAACTTAATTAGTGCAGCTACTTCTTTTGCCATTGGTTTG
>WQWP01000039.1 GCA_009787485.1 Lentimicrobiaceae bacterium
CCTGATTATCGCTTGTTCCATTATTTACGGTTTTGCTTAACCATAATCCTGAAACTTTATATCTTGCGCCATTCATTGTACCGGTAAAATTAGTATTGTTGTCGCCAAGGGCGTGCCATCCTGTAGCGCCCCATTTTGTATATCCAAAGCCTCCCTCTGCAAGATAGGCGGTGAGGTCTATGTCGTTGCAGAGTTTAAAACTCTTGTGCCTGAAATAGCGCACACTGTCTAATTGAGCATCGGTGCAAACCATGTATGGGTTTTCGGGGTAACCATCTCCGTTTTGAAAATAGTATGGTTTTGGCGTGGGCGTAAATGCCGGCGCTGTTTGCCATTTAAAATAGGGGTAAGAGCTACCCTCATCTATTTTCCAGATATTGTCGAAATCCCAAGCCTCGCCGTTTAGCCAATTCGCTCCGGTTGTATAAAAAGATTCAAGATACAGGGTGTCTAAATCCACATTGGCACCTGCCTTCCGAGTTAAACTTATGATTTCAATATCTCCCGGGTTGCCGGGTTTTTCCACAATCATGATATCATTGGCGTAGTTGTGTAAATTGGTGGACGTATTAACGGATGCTGTAACACGGTTAGGGCTGGTACCTGTTGATGTAGCTTCAATTTTGATATTTGCCGCCACGTTGTTTAATAATTGGGAAGAGGAATTGAAACGTTGTCCAACTATACCGCCAACATTAGCGCTACCCATAACATTGCCGGTAGCGTAACAGTAGGTAATATGTGCGCCCCAACTGCTGGCATATCCCACCAAGCCGCCTACATCGGAGGCTCCGGTAACATTTCCGGTAGCATAGCAGTTTGAAATGTAAGAAGTTGAGTTCGTTGCACCACTTGCAATTCCCACTAAACCGCCTGCATAGTTGCCGGTTCCTGTAACATTTGCCGTACTGTAACATGTTGATATGGTTGATGTTATTTCGTTTGACGTACTATAAGAGTATCCCACCAAACCGCCAACATAGAGAGTTCCGGAAACTTTTCCGGTAGTGTAGCAATCTGTAATGGTCGAACTGTTACAGTATCCCACCAAACCTCCTACATTTTCTCTTCCAGTAACACCTGCAGGGGCAATCTCAACGCCAAGATTTTGTATGGCGGCGCCATTCGTATAGCCAAAAAAGCCCTGGTAATTGTCTGCTCCATAATTCGATGTTTTGCTTAACCACAATCCTGAAACTTTATATCTGGCACCGTTCATTGTGCCGGTAAAGCGGGTATCGTTGTCGCCAATGGCTTGCCATCCTGCGGCGCCCCATTTTGTATATCCAAAGCCTCCCTCTGCAAGATAGGCGGTGAGGTCTATGTTGCTACAGAGTTTAAAACTCTTGTGCCTGAAATAGCGCACACTGTCTAATTGAGCGGCTGTGCAAACCATATATGGGTTTTCGGGGTAACCGGTTCCGCTTTGAAAATATTGTGGTTTTGGCGTGGGCGTAAATGCCGGCGCTGTTTGCCATTTGAAATAGGGGTAAGAGCTACCCTCATCTATTTTCCAGATATTGTCGAAATCCCAAGCCTCGCCGTTTTGCCAATTTGCTCCGGTTGTGTAAAAAGATTCAAGATACAGGGTGTCTAAATCCACATTGGCACCTGCCCGCTGAGTTAAACCAATTGTTCCAATATTTCCCGGGTTTGCCTGATTTTCCACAATCATAATATCATTGGCATAGTTGTACATATTACTACCCACATTAAATACTGTTACAGCACGGTTAAGCGATTGATAAGCGGCCGTTGTTGTAGATTCAATTTTGATATTTGCCGCCACGTTGTTTGATATTTGATAACTGTCACTGGAGCGGTATCCGGTGATACCGGCAACCCGGTCTCCACCTTTAACATATCCGGTAGCGTAACAATAGGTAACATGCGTGTAATTTTGTTGTCCTATCAAACCACCTACGTTTGAGTTACTGGTAGCGCTTGTCGTTACATTGCCCGTAGCATAGCAGTTTGAGATTGTATTAAATGCCGGAGACGTGTAATTCGTTGCGAACCCAACCAAACCACCTGTATTGTCGGTACCTGTAACATTTGCCGTAGAGTAACACACCGATATTGAAGATATTGCTGTTGCTGTAGTACTGTAAAGGGTTCCCACCAATCCGCCCACAAACCTTGTACCGGTAACATTTCCGGTAGTGTAACAGCCTGTAATCGTTGTATTGATCGCGTATCCCACCAAGCCGCCTGTTGACTCTCTTCCTGTAACGCCGGCAGGGGCAATCTCTACGCCAAGGTTTTTAATGGTGGCGCCTTCTGTATAGCCAAACAAGCCCTGGTTATTGTCTGTTCCATAATTCGATGTTCTGTTAATCATAAGGTTGCTTACCACCTTTCTGTTCCCGTCGAACGTTCCGTGAAAGCGGGCATTGTGGTTAAATACTATAGTGGTATTGTCTCCTATGGGCGTCCATCCGGTTCCGGTTTGGTACGCGGAGAGGTCAATATCGTTGCCGAGCCTGTAATGCGCGGCATCGTAGTCGGTATTACCTGTGTTCACGTAGGTTGCCAGCTGCGCCAGTTGCGCCGGCGTAGTAATGATGTAGGGATTTGATTCCGTGCCGTTCCCGCCGGAAAATTGAGCAAAAACGCTCATGCTGAGTGCTAACATCAGGGTTAGCGAAAGGTAGAAATTTTTCATATTATATTGGGTTTAAAGATTTAAAATTTAAAGTTTAAAATTTAAAGTTTAAGAGGTTAATTCTCTTAATTTTTAATTCTTAATTCTTAATCATTATTCACGCGGCAAAAAAGCGGAGAAAAATGATACGATGCACCAGTAATTATACGGGGTTTTGGGGGAATTTACCAGTAAAAATACGGGGGGGGAATTAAGAATTGACAATTGAGAATTGAGAATTGGGAATTGGGAATTGGGAATTGAGGATGGGAGGTTTAACCCTTTTGCTTCTTTAGTCCGGCAATTTCGCTCATAAGTTCGGCTATTATTTTCTCTTGGTCGGCAATGGTTTGCTCTTTGTCGGCAATGGTTTGCTCCTTGTCGGCAATGGTTTGCTCTTTGTCGGCAATGGTTTGCTCCTTGTCGGCAATGGTTTGCTCTTTGTCGGCAATGGTTTGCTCTTTGTCGGCAATGGTTTGCTCTTTGTCGGCAATGGTTTGCTCTTTGTCGGCAATAATTAGCTCTTTTTGTATTATTATTTCTTCTTTTGCTTCTATCTTGCGTTCTTTATTTTGAAGTTCCTTTAAAATATCGTCTTCCAATTCCATGGCACGCCTTTGTTTAGGGTCTTCCATGGCTTTGCGTAAACGACGGATAATTTGTTGATACTCTTCAGGATAATCATCTTCATCTACATCCAGAATATATTTATTCATAAGATTACTTTGGTCGAATATGCTCAGTATCTTTTCGAGATCGTTTCTGCGGCGTTTTTTCAACCGGCGAATTTGCACAATCCATGAGCGATGATGAAGACCTGCTACAAACTCTCCTGTAGCAGGAAATTCATCTCCCGTATAAGCATCCTGCACCTTGTAATCTACTTTCAAAACCGGACGTCTGGGTAAATCCATTCCGTAATCAAGAAAATAGATACAGTAAATTTGACGAGCTTTCTCCTGCTCCTTATCATAACTGTTGTCGGCGCTTTGGTAGTGCAGCCCCATATAGCGTCGAAAGCGCATCAAATCAGACAAATATTTAGCTTTTTGAAGTTCAATAATCACCGTTTTAAAACCGTCTTCTGTTTTAATTTTTGCTGAAAAATCGAGCCGGCAAACGGTCAGCGGCATCCTTTCCTTTTCCTGAGGCGGTGGCTGAATTTCCACGATGTGCTCATGGGCGCTAAATTCCAACTCCGCAATATTTTCACCAATAATAGCAGAAAGAAAGAGTTTGGCTACTTTGTTGTCTTCAAGCATGTATTTAAACACTACGTCGTATATGGGATTGGCTATATGCATACCTTTGTTTTTATTTAATTATTTCACGCCGCGAAAATAAAATAATTCTCATACAAAAATCAATTTTACGAAATTATTTTTCTAAAAATCAATGGGTTAAAAATTACAATAAAGTAAAAAATGGCGTTGATTTTTTGGAGAAATGTACATTTTATATGTAAAAATGCCAAATTATATTATTGGATTTACGATTTGCGATTTATGATTTTTAATTTACGAACGAAGTAAAAAAAACTATATTTTTGTAGCGTTTTCAGAATTAATTGTTCCATGCAAAAAATCAATGCTTTTTTAGTTGACGATCACGAGCTATTCCGGCTGGGCATACGAACGGCTATCGAAAGCCGGCATCCTGATATTGCTATCGTGGGGGAAGCGGGGTCGGGAGCAGAATTTTTCGATTTGCTCAAAACCACCACCGTTGATATTGTGCTTCTTGATATTGCACTTCCTGACATGAGCGGCGTTGAGATTGCCCGCCGCTTGAGAAAAGAGTACCCTTCTGTGAAAATTCTCGCCGTCTCTGCCGAAAATTCTGCCGTAATTGTACAGGAAATGCTCAATATTGGCATTGAAGGGTTTATCAGTAAACTCAACAGCAAACCCGATATACTCGCAGAAGCCTTACGCTCTATTATGCAAGGATTTGAATATTTCGGAAGAGATATATCCGAGATTATTCAACGGATTTATATTGCCAAAAAGAAAACAGTAGAAGTGAGTTCCGATTTTTCCGAACAGGAAAAGCAAATTATTCAATGTTGCATGGAAGGGCTTCCTGCAAAATTAATTGCCAACCGCCTCGACATCTCCACCCGAACGGTAGATTGGCACAAATCAAATATCTTCCGGAAACTCGGTATCAAAAGTACGCTTGAAATGGTGCAGTTTGCGGTGAAAAATGGGATAATAGGATAAAAGCCTGCGGCGATAAAAGGGATAAAAGCCTGCGGCGATAAAAGGGATAAAAGCCTGCGGCGATAAAAGGGATAAAAGCCTGCGGCGATAAAAGGGATAAAAGCCTGCGGCGATAAAGGCTTCGCGATAAAAAGGATAAAAATTATAATGCTATGGGTAATAAATATTTAAGGTTTGAGGAGTTGGAAGTATGGCAAGATGCAATGAAGTTGTGTAAGAAAATATATTTTGTATTAAAAGATTGCAAAGATTATGGGTTAAAGGATCAAATGCAAAGAGCCTCTGTTTCTATTCCTTCAAATATAGCAGAAGGATATGAACGCAAGGGTTCTAAAGAAACTGTACAATTTCTTTATATTGCAAAAGGTTCATGTGGAGAACTGCGCACACAATTGTATATTGCAACAGATTTAGGATATATAGAACAACAAAACTGCAAACAATTAATAGAAGAAACAATCAACTTAAGTATAAAAATATATCGCTACATACAGTCTATTCAGTAACAATGGTAGAAATAATAAAATTTATCGCCAAAGGCTTTTATCGCGAAGCCTTTATCGCGAAGCCTTTATCGCCGAAGGCCTTTATCGCGAAGCCTTTATCGCCGAAGGCCTTTATCGCGAAGCCTTTATCGCCGAAGGCCTTTATCGCGAAGCCTTTATCGCCGAAGGCCTTTATCGCGAAGCCTTTTATCATTGTCCTGTTGCTCGCCATATCGCAAATAAACGCACAAACCATCCCCGAAAGAATTTTACAGTACGAGCAAGAGATTTCTGAAGGAAAAGTGGATGAAATAAAAATGTTAAAGAATTACATTGATTTGATAACGTTTTACAGTCATATAGATATTGCAAAGACCCATCTTTATTTTCGTGAAGCTATCGCATATTCACAAGAAAAAAAACAATTAGATTGGGAGTCAGCTTATTGGAGGCGGTTGGCGCAAGTTTATTATGAACTGGGAAAAATAGACTCTTCTTATTATTGTATTGACAAAGCCATTACACTTGTTGAGGACAAAGGGTATGATTATGAGCAATGTGCAAATTATCAAACACAAGGGGTCGCTTTTTTTATGGGACAAGAGTATGAAAAATCTTTGAATGCCTATCTGAAAGCCTTGGAATTAAACAATAAAGACAAAGCCCAAAAAATCGCAATGCATGAAAATGTGCACAACAACCTCGGGATTGAGGCTTCCATCTATAGACATATTTCAAGGATTTACAGCAAGCTACTCAATTACGACAATGCCATTGATTACCTGCTTCGCGCCAAAAAAATAATGGATGATAATCCAACGGATAGAATCGCACTCGTATTGCTTGAGATAGAAACACTTGGAGAACTTGCCGATCTATATATGACAACGAGACAACCCGAAAAAGCTTTGCCTTTGCTGAAAAAATGTTACGAGTTGGCTGTTGCCAAAGAATTTTTGCCTGAAATGGTGTTTGGATTATGCCGCTTATCAAATTTTTACTGCTCTGAACGCCAAGACTTCAAGCAAGCGCTTGCCTTTAGCAAGGAAGCATTACAAATTGCTGAAAAAACAGAAATGCCTTATCTTATCAGTAACGCCGAAAGGAATATGATGAAAGTCTATTTTGGCTTAAAAGACTATCAATCAGCATGTCGTTATGCCGAACGGGCGCTATCGAAAGCCGAAGAAGGAGATTGGGATCATTTGCAAGACCTATATGGGCATTTAATCATGATACATGCTTTATTAGGCAATGTGAGTCAGTCGGAACTCTATTTGACAAAATATAACGAGATTACAGCGAATTTATCCGATAAAAATTTGCATAACTCGCTTCAGGAAATGGAAGTAAAATACGATGTGCAGCAAAAACAATTTAAAATAGAGCGTCAACAAACAGAAATAAAACAATATAGAACCCAACAATTTATTTTCATCGGAGGAATAAGTGCAGCGGGATTGCTGCTTGCCTTGCTCGTGGTTATTGTCATTATGCGCTCCCGCCGCAACAGAGCGCTCGCTGAAATGAACGCTATTAAGGATAAGTTTTTCAGCATCATCTCACACGATTTGAAAAATCCCGCCCTTGCGCAACGGGAGGCTTTGCAACTGTTATCGGAAAATGCCCCTCAATGGGATATCCACACAATATCCAACTATCACCGCCAACTACTCAAATCTGCCAACGGATTGGTTGACTTGCTTAGCAACCTTCTTAATTGGGCGCAAATACAAACAGGACGGGAGAATTACCATCCCTTGTCGTTTAACCTTGTTACTGCCCTGCAACCCGACCTTGAAGTTGTCAAAAACTTAGCCACGCGAAAAGAGATTACATTCGAGGCGCTGATGCCCCAAACACTCATTATTACTGGTGATGAAAATATGCTCTTAACCGTTGTGCGCAACCTGCTTACCAATGCGGTAAAATTTACGATGGCAGGCGGCAATGTATTGTTGAACATTAACCAATGCAGTGATAAATACATCATTTCGGTTACCGATACCGGAATTGGGATGCTGCCCGAACAAATACAAAATCTTTTCCGCATAGACCGCCAATGGTCAAGTTCCGGTACCGCCGGCGAACATGGTACCGGATTGGGGTTAGTAGTTTGCAAAGAAATGATTGAAAAACATGGAAGCAAACTGTATATTGAAAGCGAAGTGGGAAAAGGTAGCCGGTTTTGGTTCGAGTTAGGCAGGAGTTAATTTTTTAAATAAGAATTTTCTCATCATCGTTTTACAATCTTAATCATCTCAACAGAGTTATTGGACGTTACCCGAAGAAAGTAAATTCCGGGGTTAAGATGAGAAATATTGATGAGATGGGGAGAGGATGAGGTGAGGAGAAGGTGGAATGATGTTTTTTTACCATAAACATCAAAAATTTCAATATTTGTTATTGTGGAGAAGGGGCACGCCCCGCCTCTACCATGTTCAATAAATAATTCTCCTGTAGTTGGGTTCGGATAAACTGTAAAAGAGGAGATTTTTTGTTCCGGTATATCATTTCCATGCTCTGCATAAATTTTGTAATAGTTTGGAATTCCGTAGCCCATTCTGTCATTTGGATTGTGATAGAGATGGCTGTATTCTCTAATCAATTGCATGAGTTCTAATGAAGAATATTGAGGGAGCGCTTGCCATAAACATGCCGACAAGCCTGCAATTACGGGACTTGAAAAGCTGGTGCCGTTGCCTTGAAGCCTGTCTCCATAAGAATTGATGATCCAGGTGTTCCATCCTACCGAAGTTACATCAGGTTTTGTACGTCCGTCGGCAGAGGGTCCGTAGGATGAGAAACCTGCTATCGCACCATCTTTATTCATGGCGCCCACAGCCAAAATATCGAAAGCATCTGCAGGGCGGCCAATAAAGCGCCAGTCGTTGTTTCCGCTGTTTCCGGCGCTGTTTACCACAATCACGCCTTTTTGTGCTAAAATAGAAGCGGCCCGGGAAATGATACTTGCCGTACCGTTATTGTCATCAGGGGTGTAAATATTTTGCCACTCATAATCAAAATCGGTATAGCCCAATGAAGAATTGATTACATCGGCGCCTAAACTGTCGGCAATTTCTGCTGCCTGCGTCCAAAAATCTTCTTCCACCAATTGCTCATCCCAAGGGTATTCCGAGCGGATAAAAAAGTAGTTGGCTTGAGGCGCTGTGCCAACGAAGTACCCATCCATTGCGCTTGCCATGATGGAAGTTACCATTGTGCCGTGGTCATGTCCTATATATACATCATTCATTTGAGGCGCTAAATCTCGTGTTCCCCAAATTTGCCCATTGTCATATAAATATTTAAACTGAGAAAGTGTATTGAAATTATTCCATCCGGCATCAAATACGCAAATCAACATATCCTCTCCGCAAAAACCGGCTTTATGCAAGGCGTGTCCTTCATGCACGCGTATTTGCTCCAGCGGCGGCCCATAGTTATAATCGCAGGAAGACGCATATATCACAGCATTGGAGGTCTGTTTATGGATGGGCGTTTCAACACTCTTAGGTATTTGATAAGTTGCTACCGGTAGTACATCTGTCACAAAACTAAACTTTTGCAATTCTTCAACAAGAGCTTCCCAATTGGAAACTTCGGGACAGTGAAGCACCACCGAATTATTCCATTTTGAGGTAGCGATAATATAAGTTGGCGTATTTATTAGCGCTTGAACGATTGTAATATATTGCTGATTTACAGGCAAATCCTGTTCTGTAATCGAAATATCAAACCGTTCGCGCTTAACAATGGCGCGGGAAGACAGAAACTCCTCAGGGCGATCTATGGAATAGGAAGAATCGTTTTTATCGGAGAAAGTAATGCGGAAACAGTTGGGGTTTTGTGCGGAAACAGGCGAAGAAAACAGAAAGCCAAAGACAGCAACTACAAAGAAAATCTTATTTTTACAAGTAGCCTTAGTCGCAAAAAGTAGGGAAAAATGTTTTTGTTTCATAATGAAAATGTTTTATTGATATTTGAATTTGAAATAGATTAACCTCTAATTAAAATAATCCCCACGTTCATGTACTAACTTATAACCAACAGCAGCCAAGCTTTCACCCAATTTCTTCACTCCTTCTGCCGCCTCTAATCCGGTAGCTATTTTATTGTTATACAGCATATATTGTTTTCTTACCTCTATCGGCGACAAATTAGGCATCACCACATTAGCGCCTGCCAATACTGCTTTTTCGCGCCCTTGCGAATTGAGCGTGCCTAGCGCAGTGGTAGCAGGAAGCAAAACCTTAGGCAATAAAAGACGGGAAAGCGACAACAGAAATAGCGTGAGTTCCACATTTCCTGCAGAAAAATTTGCAAAAGCCGTATCTTTATGTGGAATAAACGGACCAATTCCCAACATTTCCGGTTTAAAATCGGCAATAAATAGCATATCTTCCGCTAAATTTTCAATGGTTTGAAAAGGAGATCCTACCATAAAACCGGTACCTGTTTGAAATCCGATACGTTTTAAATCATACAAGCATTGTTTGCGCGGAAGAGCCAATAAGTTTTTGGGATGCAATTGGCTATAGTGTTCCGGATTTGCTGTTTCGTGGCGCGACAAATAGCGGTCGGCGCCGGCATTTCTAAACGCCAAATAAGAAGCATAACTTCTTTCGCCAAAAGATAAGGTGAGCGCACTGTCGGGATGTTTTTCTTTGATAGCAGTAATGATGTCCAATAATTTCTCATCGGTGAAATAAGGATCTTCGCCGCCTTGTAGTACAAATGTTCTGAATCCCAAATCATTACCAATTTTGCAACAGGTTAAAATTTCCTCTTTGGTTAATCTGTATCGTGTGGCTTTTTTGTTTCCGGCGCGAATGCCGCAATAGAAACAGTTGTTTTTACAATAATTGGTAAACTCAATCAATCCGCGGGCAAACACTTTGTTCCCAAAATGTTGCAAGGAAACCTGTCGTGCTTTTTCGCCGGCATATTCCATGAGCTCAGGATTTCTTTCCGAAAGCAAAAACATCCATTCTTCTTTTTGAAGAACGGATGCTTGTAAAAGCTTATCAATAAGAAGTTTTTCCACTTATTTTAACAAAGTTTGGAAATTAGGGTTATTTCTAAATCTCTTAAATTCGGCATCTGTTTTGGCTTCAGCTTTATATCTGTTATCCAATTCGATAGCTCTTCGAAGGCTGCCGAGCACACCCTCCTCATAATTTTGACGTGCGCTGATAATCGCAACTAAATAAAATGCTTTGGCATCTTTAGGTTGAACACAATCAATAGTAGCTTTGGCAGCGGCATAATCTCTGTTCAAAAGTTGTGCTAATGCTACGTTGTAGTCGCAGCTGCGGTTGCCCATAGCTTGTATAGCGCCAGTAAAATCACCATCTAAAATTTTGAAAAGCCCCAAGTTATAATCTTGTTTTACAGGCTCTACTTGTGCTTTTTGCGATGCTTCAAATGCTTTTTTAGCTTCGTCTTTCTTACCTTCCAAGAAATATAAGATCCCCGAGTTGTTGAGTATAATGCCGTTGCTTGGAGAGATGGCAGCGGCTTTATCCAAGAAACTTTGCGCAGCGTCAAGTCTTGCATTATCTGCTGTTTGCAAAAAATCATTAATGGCAAGAATCGCCAAATTGTTATAAGCTCTCCAATCGTTTTCCGATGTTGCGTCTTGTATAACATTGGTAAAAATTCTTTCTTTCTCTTGTAAATTAGTTATTTTAGAAGCTGCAAACAATTTTTCGTTCACATTTAATATTGAAATGTCTGATACTACCAATTCGAGAATTTCCTCGTCGGTGAAGTTATTTTTGTTGCGCACAATAGAGATTTCGGCGCGGCGCAGCGGCGGAAGAATTTGCTCGGCAATTTCAGTAAAGATGTCCGTCATTTCTCTGATTTTCTGCTCTCTGTCGGCGGAACTTCTTTGCGAACGCACCACATTTAATATTTGGCTCTTTTCTTTAATATTCGATTTTTCTACGGCAACTTCAAAACCCGACCAGTCTTCCCCTTTTGCATTATACTCGAAGGTAATTTCCGGAATTTGCACATCTCTCAGTCTCAGTTTATTTCTCTTGGCATAATCTTTTCTCCATTCCTCCATTTGGTTGTTTAACCATTTTTTGCCTTGGTCGAAACGTTTTTCAGAAAGCCCTTGATTAAAAGACTCTTCTCCTTCAGGAGAAGCCCAACCCGAGATCACAATTTTTTGAATCTTTTTGTTGCCGTCAAGCGCGTTGAAAAGATAATTTTTAAGCTCGTTTAATGCTTGTTTTGCTTTTTCATCTTTATTTAATTTCAAGTTCCAGTTCAGGTTATGCATATTTACTTCAAAATAAATGATGCCGGTTTGTGTTTCAAACTCCGGTTTATAGCCATGTGGCGCAAACAGGAGGTTTGTTCCGTTTCCGGCTTGGTCGCTCAAAGCAGGATTTATGCCAATGCGGGAGGAGGTGTTAGAGATACCTTCTCCGATTTTTTGCGGAAGATAAGTAAATTCTCTTTTTCCAACTCTTGCCGTTCCAATGCCGTAAATGCCTTGAGTAGCAAGTTCTTCTTTGAATGGGAAGTTTCCGGCAACGGTAAATGTACCTCCGGCTTTACGCGGTATTACCGTACCTTGTTCTTTCGATTTTTCGCCTACTAATTTAATAGCATTCATAATGGTTTTTTCGCTACCATCAGCATTCATAAACACCGGCACCTGGAGGTCAACCGTTGCTTTTTTTTGCATAAAATTCGGAGGAACGGTGCCTTTCACCACATATTCCACTTTTCCTCCTTTGTTTTCCAAATCCGGGTTTTCAAGTTTTAAAGTAATTTGGTTGTTCGGGACCATCTTTCCTAATCCACAGCCACTCAAGATTAGCGCAACCAGCGCAATCATTGATAAAAAGGTAATTTTTTTCATGTTTTTTGTATTAATTTTAATGGTTAAATAATCTTTTTTTCAACGCTTGCAAAAATAAGAAATTATATTAATACCCAGAATTTAGCGTTATTTAAAATCAATCTGATCCTTCAACACAAACGCCCCCGGAAAAAACAGGGCAATATCTTGCAAGGCTTTATAGGCTTCCAGTTTTGTACGAAAATTACCCACTCTTAATCTGAAATTAGGTTGCTCAAAAGAAATAGAATAAGGAATATTCGGAAATTGTTGGCTAAATTGTTCTGCTGCATTTTCAATCAAATTTCTGGAATTTACGCCTGCAAATGAAGTGATTTGGATGCGAAATCCATCAATTTTTTTAATTTTTTTCCAGGCGTCCAAATATTGTTGCTCTACATAGTTAATTCCTTTTTCCATATTATAGGAAACATTTTTTTGCGCATATAATAAAGCTATCGGAAAGATAAAGAGAATAAAAAAGATGCTTCGTTTCATACTCGGAATTTATGCGCGAAAATAAAAAAAATAAATCATACGATTAACCGCTTATTTTTCTATTTTTGCTCGCTTAATATAAAACCTCCAAATGATAAAATATTTATGGGCTTATTTTCATTTTTTACTAAAGAATTAGCGATTGATTTGGGCACCGCCAATACCGTAATTTTGCATAACGATAAAGTGATTATTGATGAACCTTCGATTATTGCTGTAGATAGAGCCACCCGCCACGTGTTGGCAGTGGGGAAGAAAGCGCTTTTGATGCATGGAAGAACACACCCCAACATCCTCACTATTCGTCCGCTGAAAGATGGCGTTATCGCTGATTTTCAATCCACCGAGTTGATGCTTCGTGAGTTTATCAAAATGACGGGTTCCAAAGGGTTGCTTTTTCCTCCGGCGCTGAAGATGGTAATTTGTATTCCATCGGGTATTACGGAAGTAGAGGAGCGCGCAGTGCGCGATTCTGCCGAGCAGTCGGGCGCCAAAGAGGTGCGCATGATTCACGAACCGATGGCAGCTGCCATCGGCATCGGCATAGATGTTTTGGATGCAAATGGCAATATGATCATTGATATTGGCGGCGGCACCAGCGAAATTGCCGTGCTGGCGCTGGGCGGAATTGTAACCAGCAAGTCTATTAAAGTTGCCGGCGATGAGTTTAATTACGACATCATGGATTTTATGCGTAAAAAACATAATATCGCTATCGGAGAGTCCACCGCAGAGCAAATAAAAATCAACGTAGGCTCTGCCGTTGAAGATTTGGAAAACCCGCCGGAAGAGTACGAAGTTTACGGGCGCGATTTGTTGCAAGGTATTCCCATTGCCGTAAGGGTTAATTATCAGGAAATTGCGCAAGCGTTAGACCGCTCCATTTCAAAAGTGGAAGCAGCGGTAATTAACGCGTTGGAAAATACTCCTTCCGAGCTTTCTGCAGATATTTACAAAACAGGCATTTACATGGCAGGCGGCGGCTCGCTGTTGCGCGGCTTGGATAAACGGATTGCCAAAAGAACCAAAGTAAAAGTGCACGTAGCGGAAGATCCGTTGAAGGCGGTGGCGCGGGGAACGAGTATTGCGCTGAAGAACTTTGATAAGTTTACGTTTTTGATAAAGTAGAGATTCTATTGGAGGCTGCCTTGACTTTTAAAGACAGCCCCTTTGCTTTGGAGATTAATTCTGTAACGGATTCGGCGCCACCGGCTGCTTCTGCAATGAAACACTCTTATTCTTCTGAACCTCAATCCCCGGCAACAGTATCCCGTTAGGTACAACAAAGCTGGCAGGCACGCCAACTCCTGCTTGCGACAATAATCCGCTGAGTCCGCTTTTGCTGGTTATGGGAAGATTCCATGCTTGCTTCTTGTCGGAAACAGCCGATACTTCTTTAAAAGAATCAAAAGTTATGCCGGGAAAAGAGGCGGTGCGTACCAAAGTCTCCGTACCATCTTTTACCGAAATGCGATAAATATAAACCGGTTTTTCCGCAGGGGTTTTTCCAGACATCATCGCCATTACGCTGGCGGTAATAGATTCTACGTCATCGCCAATGGGAGCAGAAGATCCTATTTTTCGCACAATGTAAGCATACTCAAATCCCTTTTTCTTTGCCATATCTATCAGTTGTTTCTTTATTTTTTCGGCAGATACGGTCTTTTTCGCGGTTACTTCAATCACCCCGGGTGCTAACTTTGAGGCTAAACCATCAATGATTACCAAACGTTTGTGCCCGTTAGATTGTGCAACGCCATGAGTAGGAATACGGTCGGACAGTAAGGTTTGTAATATGCCGTCGGTAACCAAAGGCGTTTTGTCTTTCACACTCACGCCTTCTGCATCCACTTCGTAAGCGCCAATTAACGGAACGCCTTCAAAAGACTGAGTACGGTCTATGGCATTAATAGACAGATTTTTATCAATAACCGTCTTTCCAATTAATGCATCGAATTTATTTTCGTTTGAACCTCCGCCCATAAAAGCAAAGAGCGGAATAGAAGAAGATTTGTCTTCAATTGGTTTCCGTACTGCGGTTAATCCATTGGAAGATCCAAAGAATGCCTGAGAGATAATTTCTCCAACTGCCTCTCCTTCAAACAATACGGATCCGGTAAAAATATCATCCACCACCGGAGCGGTACGCAATTGATTTAACAAGGAAGCCATTTCTTTAATTTGTTTTTTGAGCTCTGTTTTTGAAGGCAATTGTTCCAATCTATTGACAAACAAAGCAAATTCATCTTGCAAAGGTTCGCCGTTGATAGCCAACGTTCTAGCAGATGCTTTCAAGGCTACCAATGTGTAAGGTTGCTTGTATTTCACCCCTTCCGAATTAAGATAATAGGCATCTGCCTGAAAAACAGAAAAAGAAACTTTTGATTGTGTAAAATCAGGAAAGTCAATAAACACATTAGAAAGTTCTTTAGATAAATCTTCCAAGTTTTTCAGGTCAATTTCTTTATGTTTTAAATCTATATTAACTGTTTGCACAGGAATCGTTGAAAAATCGGGCAAATTCAACTCTTTGTCTGATAAATTTTGTTGCACAATGGCTGCATTTTTAGCATTGTATGTTCGGGCTGCACTCTTGTACGCTTCGTCGGTGGCAGACCACAAGGCTCTGCAAAGTGCATTATAATCATTTTCTATCGGCAAATCGCTCTTTTCGGCGCCGCCCATAATCATTCTGATAGAAACACCATCACTTCCTTCTTGAAAATTTAAGTTATTTCGTTGATGACTTCCCACCAGTACTTCTGTTTGTAAACTTCTGGCAGGCTCCGTTTTAGAGGTTATTATGCCGCCTAAAGCACTTTCAATCGTGGCGGTTTGTGCATCGGAAACCAGATAACTGATATAGTAAGGTTTTTCCAAATCTTCGATGGCAAGTTTGCCGAGGTTGCGTTGCATTTCATCTTCCATAGCTTTAAACACTACAGTTTCAAAGTCAGATGCGGAAACTGTTTGCTCCTGATATGGCTTTTCTAATACCGGCGCCAAATTTTGATTTTTCTCTTTTCTTTGTGTTTCAATCAGTTTAACAAACAGAGCGGGCGAGCAACAGCCGGCAGGAACGCCACCTGATTCGGCGCCGCAAGTTCCGGCAAAATTACCGGGCGCATCTCCTACCCCTTCTATTTGCGAAAACATGGCCAACGGCGTTCCTACCAAATCAACGCCACGAACTAATTCATCAGGACGTCCGTCCACATAAATACGATATACTTCTAATGGTGTTACGTTGAATGAATTAGGGAAAAAACGTCCGGTCATCGTAAAACCTCCCCGTACACTTCCGAAATAATAGCCAAACTCTTTGCCCTGTTTTTTTGCCTCTTCAACGAGCATGTTGCGCAATTGCGCATCTGTGTATGGATTTGAGGTTTCCACAATTAAATTCGATTGTCGGGATACCGGTTGGTAACCTGCAGCAGCGCGCGCGTGTCCGTTCGATTTTTCAAAACCTTCAATCGGTTTACGGGTGGTTAAAAAATCTTTCATCACTCCGTTTTCAATAGCCACTACTCTTTGACCTCTTACACCTTCATCATCAAACACATAGCTTCCATTTAATAAATTTCCTTTATATTCTTTAATAGTCGGATCGAAAATAACCGTAATATCCGGATGTAAAACCACTTCGCCCACTTTTTTCTTAAATGTTTGTGCATCGCTTTCATTTTTCATGCGATAACTCTCTACCCGATGTCCGAAAATTTCATGGAAAAACACGCCGGCAGCTTCATTCGACAAAATAGCCGGACCGGTGAAGGCATCTACTACCGGTGCATCTCTTAGCGCCAAGAGTGTGGTTTTAATACGATTTATATCTTTCATGATTTCCTCATCGCCGGGCAGTTGATCGGGAGTAAAAGCAAAATAACTTTCATAGAGCGGCATCTGCATGCCATCCTCTGCTTGTGTTTCTGCACTTACAAACAAGCGAGCGCTGGTTGCATTTTGCACAATGGAGCTTCCTTCGCTTGAAACAAAATATTTTCGGGTGATGGCAAAAGATACTCCGGCGCTACCATCTGTAATATCTTTTTCTTTGGCAAACAGTTGGGTGTAATTTTTCAACTTCTGTTCCCATTGCGGAACATTAAAATTGAAATCGGAAAAAGACACCGGTTTTTCGTAATATTGCTCCGGCGTAATATCCGAATAATCATCACTTTTATCTTCTGCTTCTACGGCTAACGATTTGCTTGTTTTTACTTTGGTGTATTTTTTTACCGCATCTTTATACGCTCGTTCTGTTTCGCGCCACAATGTTTGTGCAATTGACTTTGAATCATCATCTAACGACAACGGCACGGAAACCAGAAAAGAGATACCAAAATCCATATCTCTATCGCCCCGAATTTCACGGGTGTTATCCATACGTTGGTCTCCCACACGCACTTGAATTGTCAATACTCGCTCCTTGTTTCTATTGGAATTGTCCACAACGCCCGAAGAAGCAGAAATAGCATACCTTTCCGTTTCTGCAATACGGTAGCTCAACAAGTAAGCCGGCGTGGGCTGTTCTTTCAAGTAGTTCATATTTCTATCCAATTCTTTTTGAATGGTTTGAAGAAGTTTGTCTTCTTGATTATTCTGTCCGGCAACGCTAAGTGCCAGAAAGAGGAACAATACGGTGAATAATTTTTTCATATTTTAAAATTTTGGTTTATATTTATAAACGTTATTTATGTTATGATTTATATATCGTTGTAAAAAAAAAATCAGGAATTAAATGTGCATCTGGAGCAGTTGCTCTTATTCCAATCGGCATAATATTTAATTTGATAGGTATCCCATTAGTATTGATTTTAGAAAAAAATATTCGTAAAAAAAATAATTGAAAAA
>WQWP01000040.1 GCA_009787485.1 Lentimicrobiaceae bacterium
GATTGACAAATTAATATTGGGCGGAAGAAATTCTAATGGTAATTTTTTATTAACAAGGTTAAACATTCCACCTGCTGTATCTGTAAAAGAGCAAGACAATTCTTTTGCTACTCAAGTTATTTTTCCGAACCCCGCAACAGATCAACTGTATTTTAAAAAAGAAAGCAAATTTGAAATTATGGATATACAAGGAAGAATATTATTAAAGAGCGAGAAATTTGTGCAATCGGTAAATGTTAGCCATTTAAGGGCAGGGGTTTATTTTATTAAATTTGACGATAAGCAAGTGAGGAAATTTGTGAAAGAGTAAAATAGTTATGAATTAAAAAAAAATATTTTCGCCAAAAATATTTTTATTATAAACCAGTTTGTTAAATCCTTAAATTTTTAAACTATGAAAAAAATAACAACATTAGTACTATTGTTTTTTTCATTAACAGTTCAGGCTCAGATACCAATGCAAATTGATTTGGAGATTATCACGAATATTGATAATCCTACTATTTCAGACAAGGTTTCTGTTTTCCCTAATCCTGTAAAAAATATATTCCATGTAAATTTAGGAGAAGACAAAATAGCGAATTTGGAAATATCTGATATACAAGGAAGATTGCTGATGAGTGAAGTTATTACATCGGGAAAAGGAATAGATGTTTCTTCTTTGCCTTCAGGGTTATATTTTATTGTTGTTGATAAAGAAGCTGTGTATAAAATTATAAAAGAGTAGCGCCATGAAAAAATCATTCATATTATTTCTGTTTGTTGTATCAACCATTTGGTTATCGGCACAAAACAATATGCTGAATTTTAATCAAAAAATCAATATCTCACACATCAATTCCGGCATTTATTTCGTTAAGATAACCACCGAAGAAGGAACAACTACAAAAAAAATAATCAAACATTAATAACCCAATCCCTTTAAATCTTTAAATTTTAAATTATAAACCCTTAAACCTTTAAATGTATGAAAAAATTATTCCTAATTCTCACCGCCATCGCATGCCTCTCTGCGTGCACCAACAGGCAATTGGAGGAAATGACAGATGCCCCCACCATTGACAACTTAAAAACCGCCATTGACGGCGAAACCAACGCAAGCCAAAAGTACGTTAAAATTTCCGAACAAGCCTTCGACCAGGGACAACCCGGTGTTGCAACGATGTTTGCCGCAGCTTCTTTTGCCGAAAATATTCACGTGCAAAGCCACACCGCCGTGCTCAACGACCTCGGAGAAGGCATTGAAATAATTCCGGATATCGAAATCGGAGAAAATCTGGAAGAAAACATCCAAAGCGCCATTGACGGCGAAACATACGAATTTACCGAAATGTATCCTCCTATGATAAAAAAGGCAAATAAAGAAGAGGTAAACGATGCGGTAAGATCTTTTACTTATGCAAAAAAAGCAGAAGAGCGCCACGCCAAACTTTATACCGAAACGCTCGAACTTTTGAAAGCCGGAAAAAGCAATGAAATAGCTGCCGTTTGGTATGTTTGTCCGGTATGCGGAAACCTGTTCAATACCTTGGAAGGATACGAAATATGCGCTATTTGCGGTGTGGAAAAACATTCATTCATCTCTTTTGAAAAATAGAATATGCACATTGCTGTAGCCGGAAATATTGGTTCAGGTAAAACGACCCTGACCGGAATGCTGGGCAAGCATTTTGGTTGGGAGCCGCTTTACGAAAGCGTGGACGACAACCCCTATTTGATAAGTTTTTACGAAGATATGCAGCGTTGGTCGTTCAACCTTCAAGTCTATTTTTTAAATACCCGTTTTCGGCAGGTAGTCGAAATCCGGAAAAAGAAAAAAGATATCATTCAAGACCGCACCATTTATGAAGATGCGTACATTTTTGCCCCAAACCTGCACGCGATGGGATTGATGCCCACCCGCGATTTTGATAACTACGCCTCCCTCTTCGATTTAATGATGCAATTTTTGCAACCGCCCGATTTGTTAATTTACCTAAGAGCTGACGTGCCCACGTTAGTCTCCCAAATTCAAAAAAGAGGCAGAGAATACGAAATCTCTATCCGCTTAGATTATTTAAAATCGTTGAATGACAGATACGAAGCCTGGATTTCCAATTACAACGCAGGTAAATTATTAATTGTGGATGTAAACACCATCAAATTTGCTGAAACTCCTGAAGATTTCGGAACTATTATTGATATGGTGAATGCGGAACTTTATGGGTTGTTTTAATTGTTACCAAAATATTTTTGTGTTATTTTGCCGCCAAAATAACAAATATTATGAGCAACCTCCAAGAACAACCTGTTTGCGGCCGCCCACAAGACTGGGAACCTGCTTCTTTCATCGAAACCACAGTAAAAGAACTTAAAGAACAGTTAGGAAACGACCGCGTTGTACTCGGATTATCGGGTGGCGTGGACTCTACCGTGGTGGGCGTTTTGCTACATAAAGCAATCGGCAATAACCTCTTCTGTATTTTTGTAGATCACGGATTGTTGCGCAAAAACGAATTTGAAACCGTTTTAGAAAACTATAAAATATTGGGTTTAAATGTAATCGGCGTTCGTGCCGCCCAGCGTTTTTACGAAGCGCTCAAAGGCATTACCGATCCGGAAGCCAAACGCAAAATCATCGGCAAAGGCTTTATTGATGTGTTTGAGGAAGAAGCACATAAGTTGCAAGACATTAAATGGTTGGCGCAAGGCACTATTTACCCCGACATCATAGAATCGAAGTCGGATACGGGCAAAGTCGTTAAATCGCATCACAATGTAGGCGGGCTTCCGGAAAAAATGAACATGAAGCTGGTAGAGCCGGTAAAGTTCTTGTATAAGAATGAAGTACGTGAAGTGGGTTTGGCGTTGGGCATTCCGGAATCGTTAATCCAAAGACATCCTTTCCCCGGCCCCGGATTAGGCGTGCGCATTTTGGGCGATATTACTCCGGAAAAAGTGCGCATTTTGCAAGATGCCGACGATATTTTTATTCGTGGTTTAAGAGAACACGGCTTGTACCACCAGGTGTGGCAAGCCGGCGTGATTTTGCTCCCCGTGCAATCGGTGGGCGTGGTAAACGGCGAAAGAACTTACGAAAATGTGGTTGCCCTGCGCGCCGTGCACTCTACCGATGCCATGACGGCAGAGTGGGTAAAACTTCCCTACGAATTTCTTAGCAAAATTTCTAACGAAATTATTTATAATGTAGCAGGGGTGAATCGCGTGGTGTATGACATCAGCGCGAAGCCGCCGGCTACGATTGAGTGGGAATGATGTTAGAGTTATTAGAAATAGACAAAGAGGTATTTCAACAAACAAATAGCGAAAGCGCCACAGGGTACCAGCAAAAAATTGAGAATTTCTATCAGGAAAATAAAGAGGTTTATGAGAAGTTGCTTCAAAGCAAGGAGGAGCAGGTTGGGTTGCTGAAGAAGATGTTGGAGGTGAAATAAAAAATAACGAAATTATTAATCAAATAAAAGGTGACTGTAAGAAAAAAAATATCATACTTTTGCACTTGAATTAGAATTGAATAAAAATTGAGATGACACTCTATTTAAAAAACACCAAAGAAACATTGCAAAAATTAAAACCTACTTTGGAAAATCTTTATAATGTAGATACCATTGGATTATTTGGCTCAATAGTTCGTAATGATTTTACACCTGATACAAGTGATATAGATATTGTGGTAAATTTTACACAACCTATTGGTATAGAATTTATTGATTTATCTTACTTTCTCGAAAAAGAATTAAATAGAAAAGTAGATGTTGTTTCCCGTAAAGGGTTAAAAGATAAATATTTTAAAGAAATCGAAAAAGATATTGTTTATGTCTAACCGAACTCCCAAACTTCTTGTAGAAGATATTCTTGAGAGTTGCCATAAAATTATGGATTACACGAAAGGTGTTGCTTTTGAAGAATTTATTACTGATTCAAAAACAATAGATGCTGTTATTCGGAATTTTGAAATAATTGGTGAAGCTGCCAATCGTTTACCTGAAGAATTTAAAGACTCTCATCCGGATATTGACTGGTTTAGAATAAGAGGTTTTAGAAACAGAATTGTACATGATTATTTTGGAATTGATAATTCAATCATTTGGCAAATAAAAGAAAGATATCTAAGTTTATTGATTGAAAAACTTGATAAACTTATTTTGTAAGAAGTTGCTTTAGAGATAAGCATATCCTGCTCTTTTAATAAACGGTATTTCAAAAGAAAACAAATGAAATCAAATCCATTTTATTTATATCAAAAAGTTTTATATTTTTGCGAAAAGTTTAGCTTATAAACAAAATAATTCAAAAATATGAATAAGTTTATTGTACGTCAAAAATACATAGAAGCCATTAAACCTTATATCGGGCAGCAAATTATTAAGGTTTTAACCGGGCAACGCCGCATAGGTAAAAGTTACATTCTATTGCAAACAATAGAAGAAATAAAAGCACTTGATAATGCCGCTAATATACTGTATATCAATAAAGAAGATTTGAAATTTGATAAAATCAAAACGGCAAACGATTTGTACGAATATGTACAAAACAACACTAAATCTGAAGTAAAAAACTATGTTTTTATTGATGAAATACAGGAAATTGCCGAGTTTGAAAAAGTATTGAGAAGTTTGTTGCTCAACCCAATTTACGATCTGTATTGCACAGGTAGCAATGCCCGCATTCTTTCGGGCGAATTAGCAACTTTTTTAAGTGGCAGATTTATTGAAATTCCTATTTATAGTTTATCGTATAATGAATTTTGCGAGTTTCAAAACTTGGAAAACGACAACGAAACCTTACGAAAATATTTAAAATACGGTGGACTTCCCTATTTAAAACATTTGATATTGGATGACGAAATTGTTTTCAATTACTTGAAAGGGGTTTACAATACAATTATATACAGAGATTTAGTTCAACGTTACGAAATTCGGAATACTGCTTTTTTAGAAAGTCTTGTGCGTTTTTTAGCGGATAATACAGGACAACTTTTTTCGGCAAAGAAAATCAGCGATTACCTCAAGTCGCAACAAATCAACATATCCGTTTCACAAGTTATAAATTACCTTGATTATCTTGCAAATACGTTTTTAATTCAAAAAGTAAAACGAATGGAGATTGCCGGCAAGAAAGTTTTTGAAATTGGCGAAAAATTTTACTTTCAAGATTTAGGCTTGCGACATACTATAAATGGCTATAAACCCAACGACATTGCCAAAATTCTTGAAAATGCGGTGTTAGAACATTTACTATATTGTGGGTATGATGTAAAAATTGGACAGATCAACGATTTAGAAATAGATTTTGTATGTGAGCGTGGTGGCGAGAAACTTTATGTACAAGTGACATATATTTTGCAAGATGAAAAAACTATGGACAGAGAGTTTGGTAATTTGCTGAAAATAAATGATAATTATCCAAAAATTGTAGTTTCTATGGACGAATTTACAGGCAACACTTACGAAGGCATCAAGCACTTACATATACGAAAATTTTTAACCGAATGGAAATAAAGCTGTTACTTTGTTCTGCCTATTTCATCGACCTCAACGCCCTCGCCAACTGATCCGGGCAAGAGGTTTCCTTATCCCCGCACCGTATCCCCTCCAATTTCGCAATAGCATCATCTATTTGCATTCCTTCTATCAATCGGGCTACGCCTTGCGTGTTTCCGGCGCAACCTCTTGTAAAGTGCACGCTGCGAATGGTGTCGTTTACTACAGAAATATCTATCTGTTTCGTGCAAACTCCCTCGGGAGTAAAGGTAATCTCTTTTGTTATCATCTCTTGTTGAATTAATTCATGGTTGTTGCCTTTTGGGTTGTTGCAACTAAATAAGCCTAAGGACACTAAGGACACTAAGGATATTAAAGCCATTAAAGTTACAATGTATTTTTTCATAAGATTAGAATCTTCTTGGAGGACGACTGCTACCACCGTTTCCGTGTCTTCTGTCGCCTCTATCGCCTCTGTCTCCCCTATCCCCTCTCTCAGGTCTGGGTCTTGGAGTAGGCTCTACCCAACCTTCCGGTTTCGGCAGTAGCACTCTGTGCGACAGTTTGAATTTGCCTTTATCATCAATGGCGATGAGTTTTACTTTAATTTCGTCGCCTTCTTTCAGCACATCTGCCACGTTTTCAATGCGTTTGTATGCAATTTCGGAAACGTGCAGCAAGCCTTCCACATTGGGCAGAAACTCTACAAATGCGCCGAAAGTTTGGATGCCTTTTACCACGCCATCATACACTTCGCCTACTTCAGGGGCGGTGGATAAGCCTTTAATTCTTTCAATGGCCCGATTGATGTCATCTACATTGGCGGCCGCCACATCTACAATACCTACGCCGTCTTTTTCTTCAATGTTAATCACCGTATTGGTTTCGCGTTGAAGTTCTTGAATCACCTTTCCGCCGGTTCCGATTACCGCACCGATATATTCTTTCGGGATGATTATCTGCACAATGCGCGGTACAAACGGCTTGTAATCTTCGCGCGGCGCCGGCATCACTTCGTTCATTTTATCTAAAATGTGTAAACGGCCTTTCCGCGCCTGCTCTAACGCTTCCGCCATAATTTCGGAAGATAATCCGTTGATTTTAATGTCCATCTGGCAAGCGGTGATGCCATCTCTGGTGCCGCACACTTTAAAATCCATGTCGCCCAAGTGGTCTTCATCGCCCAAAATATCAGATAAAATAGCGTATTTTCCGGTTTTTTCATCGGTAATTAAACCCATGGCAATTCCGGATACCGGTTTTTTAAGTTTCACGCCGCAATCCAACAAGGATAAAGTTCCTGCGCAAACGGTTGCCATAGAAGAGCTTCCGTTCGATTCTAAAATATCGGAAACCAAACGTACGGTGTATGGAAAATCGGTGCTATCAAATGGAATCATCGGTTTTAAGGCACGGTGTGCCAAGTTTCCATGTCCAATTTCGCGGCGACCGGCGCTACCTATGCGTTTTACCTCTCCTACCGAAAACGGCGGGAAGTTATAATGCAGAATGAAGCGGCTGGAGTCTTCAATAACGGCGCCATCAATGGTTTGTTCATCCAATTTTGTTCCTAATGTACAAGTAGTTAGCGATTGTGTTTCGCCTCTTGTAAAAATAGCGGAGCCGTGCACCGAAGGCAAATAATCGGTTTCGATCCATATCGGGCGAATTTGGTCTAAAGTACGACCGTCTAAACGAGTTCTGTCGTGCAAAATCATATTGCGCATCGCATCGTATTCTACATCATGGTAATAGCGTTTTACCAAAGGCATTTTTTCATCGCGCTCTTCTTCGGGAATGGTTTCCAAAAACTCATCCAAAATGGCGGCAAACGCATCGGCTCTTTCATGTTTGGTAGTTTGTGCTTTTGCAATAGCATATACTTTGTCGTAGGTAACTTTGTGCACCAATTCGCGCAACTCCTCATCCTTATTTTCGTGGCAATATGTGCGTTTAGGGTTTGCTTTTTCTACCATTGCCACCAGTTCTAACTGGGCTTGACACTGTATTTTAATCGCTTCGTGTGCAAAATTGAGCGCAGCCACCATGTCGGCTTCCGAAATCTCTTTCATTTCGCCTTCCACCATCATAATATTGTCCATAGATGCAGCTACAATCATGTCAATATCAGAATGATGCATATCATCTACGGTGGGGTTAATCACAAATTGTCCATCAACTCTGCCCACGCGCACTTCCGAAATCGGTCCTAAGAACGGAATGTCGGAAACGGCTAATGCAGAAGACGCTGCCAAACAAGCCAATGCATCCGGAAGGTTATTTTTATCTCCCGAAATCAGCGTAACCAGCACTTGTGTCTCTGCGTGAAAATCGTTCGGAAACAGTGGACGAAGCGCTCTGTCCACCAATCGTGCGATCAAAATTTCGTACTCCGAGGGTCTGCTTTCGCGTTTAAAGAAACCGCCCGGGAAACGCCCCACAGCGGCATATTTTTCCTGATATTCTACTTGCAGCGGCATAAAATCTACGTTCTCTGCTGCTTCTTTTTTACAACATACTGTGGCCAACAACATGGTGTCGCCCATTCTTACCACCACCGATCCGTCGGCTTGTTTGGCTAATTTCCCTGTTTCAATGGTAACTTCTCTTCCGTCACCTAAATCAAATTTTTTTGTAATTCCAATCATAGTTTTAATCTTGTTTAGTTAAATCTGTGTCTTCAGTGTTAATATAGTGATTATTAATGCAAAAAAAGGCACTTTCCAAATGAAATGCCTTTTTTGAAATGTTTTATACAATTTGTTATTTCCTAAGTCCTAACTGCTTGATAATAGCTCTGTAACGCTCAATATCTTCTCGTTTGAGGTATTCCAACATTTTTCTACGTTTACCTACCAAATTAATTAGTGAACGTTTTGTGGCTAAATCTTTTTTGTTTTTTTTCAAGTGCTCTGTTAAGTGCTTGATTCTGTGTGTAAACAAAGCTACCTGACTTTCTGCGGAACCGGTATCGGTTGCGCTGTTTCCGTATTCGGCAAAAATTTGTTGTTTAACTTCCGGGGTCAAATACATAATGTTCTTCTTCTTTTTTTAAATAATTTTTCTTTTTTTTAAATAGTCGGCAAAAATATAAAAAATTCAATATGAAAGAATACCTCGTTTTATAACATAAAACACATTATTTTGCATTTTTATATATTAAACAACGGTTATGCCCCACGAAAATTTCCCCTCCCCCTGTTTTGTATTGTACGAAGAAGCCTTAGAAGCTAACTTACAGCTGTTGGATTTGGTGCAAAAAGAGGCTGGCGTTTCTATCATTTGTGCATTAAAAGGATTTGCTTTTTGGCACGCCTTTCCTCTCATTTATCAATATTTGAAAGGCGCCACGGCAAGCTCTTTAAACGAAGCGCAATTGATTGTAGAAGAGATGCAATGCGAAGCGCATACTTATGCTCCCGCTTATTTTGAAGAAGAGTTTGAAACGTTGCTATATTACAGCAGTCATTTAACTTTTAACTCGTTAAGCCAATGGTCGCGTTTTCGTGAAAAGGCATTGGCTTGTCCTAAAAAAATCAGCTTCGGATTGCGCGTAAACCCTGAATATTCGGAAGTTACCACCGATTTGTATAATCCTGCGTTGCCCGGCTCTCGGCTGGGTATTTTAGCAGAAAACATGCCACTCCATTTACCTGAAGGCATTGAAGGCTTACATTTTCACACTTTGTGCGAAAACGATAGTTATGCATTAGAAAACTGTTTAAAATCGTTTGAAGAAAAATTCGGAGATCTGATTCAAGAATGCAAATGGGTAAATTTTGGCGGCGGACATCATATTACCCGAAGAGATTATAATGTAGCACATCTCATTGCGCTACTAAAAGATTTTAAACAACGTTATCCCAATATTGAGGAAGTGATTTTAGAGCCGGGCGAAGCGGTAGGCTGGCAAACCGGCGTGCTCACTTCCACAGTGGAAGATATTGTAGAAAATAAAGGTATCAAAACCGCCATGCTCAACATCTCTTTCGCTTGCCACTTGCCCGATTGTTTGGAAATGCCGTATAAACCTGTGGTAATGGGCGCCACCGACCCGACTCCCGAAAGCAAATGCGTGTATCGTCTCGGCGGAAGCTCTTGTTTGGCAGGAGATTATATCGGCATGGGTGACTTTTGTTTCCCTGAGCCTTTAGAAATTGGCGACCGAATTATATTTGATGATATGATTCATTACACCATGGTAAAAACCACTTTTTTTAACGGCGTAAAACATCCATCCATTGGCATGGTAACTAAAGAGGGTGATTTTATTTTGTTGGCAGAGCCCGGAAAATATACAGATTATAAAGCAAAATTGGGATAAAAATGACAGAACAAATCACCTGTAAAGATGTTGCGCGCAACGTCTTTATAACACCAAAAACAATTAAAACCATTGCCGCGCCGGCAGAAGCTATCTATAAAGAAAAACGCAGTAAATTTCTCGCTTTTGCGTATCCTGTAAAAAATGAAGCCGAAATTAAAGAAAAAATTGCTTTTTTGAAGAAAAAATACCACGATGCACGTCATCATTGCTATGCATATACTTTAGGCACCGATAGGTCGTCTTATAGAATGAATGATGACGGAGAGCCTTCGGGTACAGCCGGTCGCCCAATTCACGGGCAACTGCTTTCAAAAGAGCTTACTAACGTGTTGGTGGTGGTCGTTCGTTATTTCGGAGGCGTGAAGTTGGGAACAGGCGGATTACGGGTAGCTTATAAGTTGGCCGCTAAAGAAGTGTTAGATTATGCGATAATTATTACAAAAAGTGTTTAATTTTTAACAAAAACTGCACCCGTGATAAAAAAATTCTATTTTTGTGCACTTACTAACTAAAATTGAATTTATTATGAACAAACCCGAAACTCCCGTAAGCTTCTTCAGATTTGAAGATTTACGCATTTATGCAAAAGCCTTGGATTACATTACCTGGTTGCATAGTGTGGTGGAAAAATTTCCAGGTCAGGAACAACCTACTTTAGCACAACCTTTTCTGAAAGTATCGCAAAGCATTGCGCTATTTCTCGCAGAGGGGTCAGCACGAAACAAACCTCAATTCATTTACTACCTGAAAATGGCGAAAAGTTCCGTACGCGAATGCGTGGTTTACACGGAAATCGCTTCACGTTTAGGGTTTATGAATGAAGAAGAAAAAGAACATTCTGTGAACCAAATGATGGAACTGACCAAAATGATCGGCTCTTTGGTTACTTCGCTACAACGCACTATTCCGAATGCTAAGGAAGAAGATGAATTTGATGATATGCAACTGCCGCCGGATATGATGTAATTTAAAAATTTAATGATTTAATAATTTAACGGTCTAAAATTTGATTATTAAATCTTTAAATTATTAAATCTTTAAATTTCAAATAATAACCCCCGGCTCAACCCCTTGAACGCTACGGCTCCCAATAATGGTTTGCTCATTTTCGGGAGCTATTTTATAAGATACCATACAGGTTTTTAGCGCTGTAAAATGCGAGATGATGCTTTTTATGCTGACGTCTTTCGAGCAAAAAATCAATTCGTTAACTTTATTTTCCTTGATGTAATCTTTAATTTCAGAGGAAGAAACATCTTGAATAAAATAAATAATTTCTGGTTTTTGGCTGCCTATTTGCGCAAGCAAGGCTACTCTTTCATTTTCGTGTAAATTGCCGATGATGAGAATTCTGCGCTTTTGAGAGTTAGCATATTGATAGCCTTTTAATTTGAATGTATGAAACAGATAGCGAATGCCGTTCATTGTAATGGCGGTCCACACAGCGCCAAAAACAGTAACTGCGCGAGAAAAACGGATCGTTTCGGGCAACAAAGCGTAAATCAATAAAATAACAATCGTACCCAAAATTATACCGCGATTTGTTTTAGAAGCGGAATGAGGCTTTTTATATCCTTTGTTTATCGCCACAGAAATAATCCAAATAGCAATGTAGCAAGGAATTACCAAATAAAAGTAGTAGTCGGGAAAATGGCTGCCCCGGTAATGTAATACTGTGGTTTGCCAATAAAGCGCCAATAATATCATACCTCCGTAAATGACGGCGATGTCTAAAATGGGTAAAAGTAAAGAGGCAAGCACCCGTTTTCCTATAGCCAAAGAGGCGCGAAGCCAGATGGCAAGATTCAATATCCAGGTTAACAAAAACGATTTCTTATTCGTAAAATGTTTTTTTGCAAATATTTGCATCGCTTTGTAAAAAACAACTACATAATTGATCGTTCCTTTTTTCGTGCTTTCTCCTTTGTAATGAATGATTTGGGAATCAGGCAAGTAGTAGTTTTTGTAGCCGGCTTTAATGATACGGTACGACAAATCAATATCTTCGCCATACATAAAAAAAGTTTCATCTAAAAGTCCGATGTCATCCAGCACTTTTTTTCGGATAAACATAAAGGCGCCCGACAGCACTTCTACCGATTGCGTTTTGTTATTATCCAGATAGGTAAGATGATAGGAGCCGAATTTTTTAGATCGGGGAAACAGTTTTGCCAATCCGAATATTTTGTAAAACGCTACGGAAGGAATGGGCAGCGCTCTTTTCGATTCCGGAAGAAACTCGCCGTTTCCGTTAATCATCTTTACGCCCAGCGCACCGGCATCCGGCGTTTGTTTCATAAAATCAACACATTTCACAAAAGCATCTTCTTCTACTAAGGTGTCGGGGTTGAGCAACAGTACAAATTCTCCTTTAGCAAGTTTAATAGCCTGGTTGTTTGCACATGAAAAACCTACATTTTCAGTATTTGCGATAAGATTTATCCAAGGAAATTTTTCTTTCAACATTTCTACAGAGCCGTCGGAAGAAGCGTTGTCCACTACAAAAACCTCAACTTTAATGCCGGCAATGGCTTTTTGCACCGATTGCAAGCATTGCACCAGAAAGTGTTTTACGTTGTAGTTTACAATTATAATCGTCAGTTGCATTATGAAAAATAACCTATATGTGTAATTTTTGACTGCACTTTTTCACACAAATTAACATTAATTTTTGCCGACAATGGTAAAAAAATATCCACTCGCGAGCCGAATTTTATAATGCCCATCTCTTTACCCTGTTCGGCATATTCTCCTTTTTTTGCGTAACTTACAATTCGGCGTGCCACCATTCCGGCAATTTGGCGAAACAATACTTCCTCTCCGTTTTCATGTTTTTGAACGACAGTATTATGCTCATTATCTTTAGAAGCTTTCGGAAAGCTGGCAACAAGATGTTTTCCGGGATGATATTTCACATAAACCACTTCTCCATCAATAGGATATGTATTCACATGCACATTGAGCGGCGACATAAAAATGGAGATTTGAGTTCTTTTATCGTTAAAATATTCGGTTTCTACCTCTTCCAAAATTTGAACTACTATCCCATCGGCGGGCGCGATAATGGCGTTTTTATTTCGATTTATTTTTCTGTAAGGCACGCGGAAGAAGTAGATAACAAACAGCACAATACCAATGCCTACTGTTTTTATCAGCAAATGTAATAACAATGTGACTTTTACAAAGTAAAAAATTACCCAAACCGCTACTACTGCGATAAGGAATGCAATGAGTATGGAAATGAAGCCTTCTTTGTGAATTTTGTAATAGGTCATAATGGGTGCAAAGAAACACGTTTTTTTTATATTATTAATTTGTTGATTTAAAGGAATAACAAATTTTCCTAATCGAAATTGTTTTTTATTTTTCCATATTAAAAAGAAAAACATGGACACTTGTAATTGAGATTTTATGTGGTTTTTTTAATTCAGATATATCCGTACAAATTCCTGACTGTCTTGATTTTTCGATACTTCCCATTTCTAGTCATGGCGTTAACAAGATTCTTAATATTAGCCACCTGCCAACCGGATCGTATTTTCTTAAAGTTTATCAATCTATTGGAACGCAAACAATTAAAGTGATGAAACAATGATGAGTTTTCCGGAAAACTGAAATTTTGCCTAAATTTCAATTGCATTTCGTCATAAAAAAACTACTTTTGCAGAAATTTTTGAAGTATGGAGACAAGCATAGTAGTACCTGCCGGAAAACAAGAAAATATTATTGAGATGTCAATAATTCAACGGATACACGAAATTAGAGGTGTGCGAGTAATGCTTGACTTCGACTTGGCAGAGATGTACGGAACAGCAACCAAAGTATTAAAACAATCTGTAAAACGAAACATGAAGCGTTTCCCAAATGACTTTATGTTTGAACTTACTAAAAATGAATGGAATGAGCTGGTCACAAATTGTGACCACATACCAAAGTCAATGAAATACAGTTATGTTCCATCTTCCATTGACGAAATATTTTTAACGTTAATGCGTGCCAAAATCTTAATTGCTTCATTTTTAGCACTATTTAATTTTCTTAATTTTTCATTTTGTTGATAACTTTTCGTTTTTATCAAAAATTGCATGTTTTTTTTCATTACTTTTACAATATATCAAATGAGAATAATTAACCAAAAATACAGTATAGTAAATGAAAGTAACAGATGAAAACTTGGTCTTAATGACCGCACAACAACTAAGAGGCATTATTTCTGAAGAAGTTAGCATTAATGGATAAGTGCCGTCACTTAGCACTTTAGATTTGTAACAAATGACTTCTGCATGGGCTTTCATGTGCATTTTCGGTTTACACATTGGTTTACACAAATGACTTGAAACTGTGTAAACTCATCAAAACTCACCCAACAAAAAAAGCACTTATTCTTTCATAAGTGCTTGATTTCCTTTGTGGGAGTTGACGGATTCGAACCGCCGACCCTCTGCTTGTAAGGCAGATGCTCTGAACCAGCTGAGCTAAACTCCCTCGCGTTTGGGGCGGCAAAAATATACTTTTTTAATTACTAATATCATTTTTAATAAAAAACTTTTTTTAACCCTTTTTCTCTATTTTTGCCTTCTTAAATCCTCAAACCACACGCCCCATGCAGATCATCCCGAAAACACGGCTTTTCATAGAGAAGAAAAAAGGGTTTCAAGTAGAAGCCGAATCGTTGAAAAATGAACTTAATAGCAATCTTCATTTGCATATTAATGAATTGCGGTTAATTATTGTGTATGACGTTTTTAATATTGATGAGGGATTATTGGAAAAGGCGGTAACATCGGTATTTGCAGAGCCCGTAACCGACGAAGTATCCATTGGCACAATGTCCCCCATATCCCCATTGTCCCACCATGCAAATACCCCCCATTTCGCCATCGAATTTCTCCCCGGCCAATTCGACCAACGCGCCGACAGCGCCACGCAATGCCTAAAACTGATTGACCCCAAAAGCGAAGCCGGCATCAAAAGCGCCAAATTAATTTTGTTAGATGATTCTATTACAGATGAAGACCTGCAACGTATTAAAAAATACTGCATTAACGAAGTAGAAGCGAGAGAAAAAGATATGAGTATTTTAGATGCTTCCGAAAATGTAGAAATTGCTGAAATTCCTGTTTTTGAAGGTTTTATCGCGCTTTCGGAAAAAGAGATTGAAAGTTTTAGGCAGCAACACGGATTAGCAATGTCGCTGGAGGATATTTTGTTTGTGCAGCAATATTTTAAAAACGAAGAGGAGCGCGACCCTACTGAAACGGAAATTAAAGTATTAGATACCTACTGGAGCGATCATTGCCGGCATACGACTTTTGAAACTGAAATAAAGCAAGTTACATTTTCTCCATCTCCGTTTCAGGAACAATTGCAAAATGCTTTTGAGCAATATTTGGAATTGCGAAACAAAGTACACGGCGGCAAAAAACCGATGACGTTGATGGATATGGCCACCATTTGCGGCAAACACGAGCGTAAAACAGGCAACTTGGAAGACATGGAGATTTCGGACGAAATTAATGCGTGCAGTGTTTATGTGGATGTGGATGTGAATGGAAAAATAGAAAAATGGCTGCTGATGTTTAAAAACGAAACACACAACCATCCTACTGAGATTGAGCCTTTTGGCGGTGCATCTACCTGCGTGGGCGGCGCCATTCGCGATCCGCTGAGCGGCAGGAGCTACGTGTATCAGGCAATGCGCGTTACCGGCGCCGGCGATATTACCGAGCCTGTTGAAAATACGATAGAAGGAAAGTTGCCGCAACGCGTCATTTCTAAAACTGCGGCACACGGATATTCCTCTTATGGCAACCAAATTGGATTGGCTTGTACCCACGTTCGGGAAATTTACCACGAAGGTTACAAAGCCAAACGTATGGAAATTGGGGCGGTAGTGGGCGCCGTTCCGGCAGATTATGTGCGCCGCGAAAAGCCGCAGGCCGGCGATGTGGTCATCATGTTTGGCGGAAGAACAGGTCGCGATGGCATTGGCGGCGCCACCGGATCCTCGAAAGAACATACGGAAACCTCCTTAGAACTGTGCGCTGCCGAAGTGCAAAAGGGCAATGCGCCCGAAGAACGAAAAATACAACGTTTGTTCCGAAATCCCGAAGTAACCCGCCTCATTAAGAAATCGAACGACTTCGGCGCCGGCGGCGTAAGCGTTGCCATCGGCGAGCTGGCAGATGGCTTGGAGATTGACCTTAACGCCGTGAAAACCAAATACAAAGGATTAAACGGAACGGAATTAGCCATCAGCGAATCGCAGGAACGCATGAGCGTGGTGGTTGCCGCCGAAGACGTGGAAATTTTTATTGAACATTGTAGAAAAGAAAATATTGAAGCTACTGTTATTGCCTACATTACGGATGATAATCGCCTGAAAATTAAATGGAACGGTAATACTATTGTGAATATTTGCCGTGAATTCATCAATACCTCCGGCGTTCGACAAAAGACAAACGTACGGGTGAATATTAACCGCAAAGAGCGCAAAGATTTTTCGCAAAGGGCGCAAAGTTTTGATTTAATACAACAACGCGTTGAAAACGTTTTATCCGATTTAAACGTCGCCTCCCAACAAAACATGATCGAAATGTTCGATTCTACCATTGGGGCAACTACGGTGTTAATGCCTTTTGGTGGAAAATATCAACTAACGGAAACGCAGGCCGGTGTGCAAAAACTTCCGGTACGAAACGGATTTACAGATACTTGCAGTATTTTATCGTTTGGATACAATCCTTTTATTTCAGAGTGTTCCCCGTTTCATGGTGCGCAATATGCTATTATTGAATCTATGGCAAAATTGGTGGCGGTGGGCGGCAATTACCAAAAAATTCGCTTCACTTTTCAAGAATATTTTGAAAAGCTCGGCAAGGATGAAGAAAAATGGGGCAAGCCGTTTGCTGCGTTGCTGGGCGCCATCACCGTGCAAAACTTTTTCCACCTGCCTGCCATTGGCGGAAAAGATTCTATGAGCGGAACGTTTAAGCACTTAAATGTACCGCCCACTTTAGTTTCGTTCGCCGTTGCCACCGAAAAAGCCTCCAATATCATTTCTCCTGAATTTAAAAAAACAGGAAACAACATCTACCTCATTAAACATCAGCCTGATGAATTAGGAAATCCAAATTTTGAGCAACTAAAGCAGATTTTCAATTTTATGATGGAAAATATTCATAATAAGAAAATTATCTCTGCTTTTACCTGTCAGTTTGGAGGCATTATAGAAGCGCTGTGTAAAATGAGTTTTGGCAACGATCTCGGCTTTAACATTCATACTCAAGAAGATCTATTTGGCTACAACTACGGAAGTTTTGTGGTAGAAACCGAACAGGAATTGCATTTTGAACATGCGGTTTATTTGGGGAAAGTGGCGGATTTGTTTGTTATTAATGATGAAGAAATAGATAAATGCGCTTGTTTGAAGGCGTGGCAGAGTACTTTTGTACTTTAAAAAAATCTACAATTTTTAAAGTGCATATTTAAAAA
>WQWP01000041.1 GCA_009787485.1 Lentimicrobiaceae bacterium
AGCTACCGCCATGAGTTTAATAATCAAAAGGATTTTTTAGAGAGCTGGACGCCGAAGAAGAAGGAGAAAAAGGAGAAGAAGGAGAAAAAATAGATCACATTATCTTATCGCGTTTTCTGGGTTAAAATAAAAAATCCCCTTCAAATTTTGAAGGGGTGTCCGGCGCAGCCGGATGGGGTAGTTTATTATAACAATCCTCTATTTCGTAACAACGGCTCAATCACCGGCTTCTTCCCCCTAAACGATTCATACAATTTCATCGGGTCTTGCGTATTCCCTTTTTCCAAAATATAAGTACGGAATAAATCAGCAGTTTCCTTGTCAAAAACATTACCTTTCTCTTTAAATGCTTCAAACGCATCGGAATCTAACACAGCAGCCCAAGTGTAGGAGTAATAGCCGGCGTCGTATCCGGTGGTGAAGATGTGTTTGAAATAGGTGCTTCGGTGTCTCGGGATAATTTGAGGAATTAAACCGAGTTTGTTCATGGTGTTCACTTCAAATTCGGGCAGCGTGATTTTGGTGGGCTTGGTAATCGTGTAGTAATACATATCCAAGAAAGAGGAAGCCAATAATTCGGTGTTGATGAAGCCCTGACCGTAGGTGGCGCTGGCTTCCAATTTTGCAATCAATTCATCAGGAATAGCTTCGCCGGTATCCCAGTGTTTGGCGTACATTTTCAAAACGCCCGGGTCGGAAGCCCAATGCTCCATAATTTGCGAAGGCAACTCTACAAAATCACGGGAAACGTTGGTGCCTGACAATGAACGATATTTGCAATTGGTGAGCATGCCGTGCAAACCGTGTCCAAATTCGTGGAAGAAAGTCTCTACCTGGTCGAACGACAAAAGTGCAGGCGCATCGGCAGTAGGTTTTGCATTGTTCATTACCAACGATACAATCGGAATTATGTTTTTGCCTTCTCTGTCGTACCATTGCTCACGGAAGTTGGTCATCCATGCGCCGCTGCCTTTGCTCTCTCTCGGGAAATAATCCATGTACAAAATAGCAATCACTTCGCCGTCTCGTTTTACTTCAAATGCTTCATTATCATCTTTATAATATTTCGGAAGATCGGGATTGAGGTGAAAAGTGATGCCAAACAGTTTTTCGCTTACTTCAAAAACGCCATCTCTTACGCTCTCCATTGAAAAATAAGCGCTCACTTCCTCTTCGTTAATATCATATTTTTCTCTTCGCAATTTTTCGGTGTAAAACCTCCAATCGTAAGGTTGCAATTTAAAATCGCCTCCTTCGGCATCAATCATTTTTTGGTACTCGGCAGCTTCTTCTTTTGCTTTTCTAATGGCAGGTCTCCACACTTGCATCAACAAATTATCAACAGCCTGAGGCGTTTTAGCCATTGTATTATCCAACACAAAAGCGGCATGTGTATCAAAATCGAACATCTGTGCACGCTCTAAACGCAAATTTACCATTTCGTCAATAATCTCCACATTGCTGAATTCGCCTGCTAAACAACGCGTGGCATAAGCGGTCCACATTTCTCTACGCAAATCTCTATCTCTGCAAAACTGTAATAACGGCTCATAACTTGGCAATTGAATGGTAAACACATACTTGCCTTGAGTGGCTTCATCTCTGTTTCCTAATTCGAAGGCTGCGGCAAGGGCGTTTTCCGGCATACCTTCTAAACGCGCTCTGTCTTCTACTACCAATTTAAAATCATTGGAAGCTTTTAAAACATTGTTTTCAAATTTTAAAGAAAGCAATGCTATTTTTTCGTTAATTTCTCTAAATCTGGGTTGTTTTTCTTCAGGAATATTGGCGCCCCCACGAACAAAATCTTTATATTGTTCTTCCAGTAATCTTAACGCTACCGGTTCCAAATTCAACTCATCTCTTTTTTTGTAAATGGTTTTAATACGTTCAAAAAGTTCTTTATTCAGGCTAATGTCGTCTGAATGTGCAGAAAGCAACGGATATACTTGTTCTGCAATATCTTCCATTTCAGGGCTGTTGCAAGCGCCTTTCAGGTTAAAGAAAACCATGGTAACGTTATACAGCAGTTCTCCGCTGTACTCCAACGCTTCGCAGGTATTTTCAAAAGTAGGTTCTTCCGAATTGGTGCAAATCGCCTCAATTTCGGCTTTCTGTTGTTTCATGCCCTCCTCAAAAGCAGGGAGATAATGTTCGTACTGAATCTCTTCAAAAGGAGGAATAGCATAAAGCGTATTCCATGTTTGGAAGAAAGGGTTTGGGGATTCTTTTTTGCAACATCCCACCATCATTGCGGCTGCAATACACATAATTAATAAGATTTTTTTCATAGGTGAAAATATTTAATGATTTTATTGACTATTTCAGTCCTCTTCGTTTGAGTAGTGCATCCGGATTAGGATCTGCCCCTCTAAATTGTTTGAAAAGTTCCGCAGGATCAACCGTTCCGCCTTTTGAGAAAACAGTTCGAAGTTTTTGTGCCAAAACCGGATTGAAAATATCGCCACTTTCAACGAACGCCTGGTACATATCCGCATCCAAAACTTCCGCCCAAAGATAGCTGTAATAGCCCATAGCATAGCCACCTCCGAAGATGTGCGTGAAATAAGTAGAACGATGTCTGGGCATCAATTCAGGAATTAAGTTTATTTTTTTCATCGCTTCTATTTCAAAATCCACGCCGTTTTTCGTAATTTCTTCGGTGGTATTATACCAAAAATAATCCAACCATGCTGATGCCAAATTCTCGCCCGTTACAAATCCTTGGTTAAATTTTCCGGCGCTTTCCATTTGCTCAATGAGTTCATCCGGCACAACTTCGCCGGTGCTGAAATGTTTGGCATACGTTTTCAAAAAGTCAGGTTCAAATGCCCAGTTTTCCATTACCGATGAGGGCATTTCAACAAAATCGCGTTTCACATTGGTTCCCGACAAACTGCGATATTTTGTTCTGCTGAACAACATGTGCAACGCATGTCCCATCTCATGAAACAACGTGTGCGCCTCGTCAATGGATAACAATGAAGGCTGGTCGCCCGAAGGAGCCGTATAATTACTCACGTTCGTAACAATCGGCATAACATTGTTATTTGGCCAACCGGATTGCTGACGGAAATACCACATCCATGCGCCTCCTTTCTTGCTCGCACGCGGATGATAGTCGGCAATGAAAATTCCAATCTCCGTGCCATCGGCTTCTCTCATGAGCCAGGTTCTGTTTGCAGGATTGAATTTCGGAATGTCGAAACGCTCTTCCCATTGCACGCCCCAAAGTTTGGTAGTTAAATCGAAACAGCCTTGAATCACGTTTTCCAACGGCAAGTATTCGCGAAATGCAGTCTCATCGAAATCGTATTTTACTTGCTTTACTTTTTCAGCATAATAACGCCAATCCCAAGGTTGGAGTTTGAATCCGCCATTATTGGCATCAATTATCGCTTGAAGTTCTTTGCGCTCTTTTTGCAAAACCTCTTGCGTTGGTTTCCACATATCGCTCAAAAATTTGTGAACAGTTTGTGGGTTTTTCGCCATACGATCTTCCAAAATGAAGTCGGCAGCGGTTTCAAAACCAAATAATTTTGCTTTTTCCAATTGGAGAGATGCGATTCTTGAAATGATTCGATTGTTATCATTTTCGTTACCGTTATTTCCTACATTCACGTATGCCCGCCATACTTTTTCGCGCAAATCACGATTGTCTAAAAACGTTAAAAGAGGGGTAAACACGGATCTTTGAAGCGACTTCCACATCCATTTTCCTTCGTGCCCTTCTTTAGCTGCCAAATTGGCTGCTGCTGCCACAACGGTTGCCGGAAGTCCCGCCAATTCTTCTTCTTTGTCAATAATCAAAACAAATGCATTCTGATCATTCAGCACATTATTAGAGAATTGCGTGCCAAGAATCGAAAGTTCCTCATTGATTTTCATCAATTCGGCTTTAGCATCTTCATCCAAATTTGCACCGCCGCGAACAAAGTTTTTGTACGTGATTTCGAGCAACATCAAATCTTCGGCATCAAGATGAGTAAGGCTTTCTTTGTTGTTGTAAACCACTTTCACCCGTTCGAATATTTTTGGATTCATCGCAATTTCGTCGGCATGTTTCGACAAAATGGGCGCCATCTCCTCATCAAGTTTTGCTAAATCTTCGGTACGCTCCGAAGAAATCATGTTGAAAAAGTGAAGTGTAACTCTATTGAGAAATTGTCCTGCCGCCTCGAAAGCAACGATGGTGTTTTCGAAAGTTGGTTCTTCAGGATTGTTCACAATAGCATCAATTTCAGCATTGTGCCGTTTCATGCCTTCCAAAAAAGCAGGTTTGTAATGTTCGAATTTAATTTTGTCGAACGGATTTACCCCCCAGGGAGTGTCCCATTTTTCCGCAAAAAACGGATTCTTAGAATTAGGATTGCAAGCAATCATAAGGGTAATTGCCGCAAGAACGATAATAGATAATTTTTTCATAATGAATGATATTTTAAGATTTTAAATGTTTCGATATATGAATTTATATGTTTAAGCGGGTGAATAATCCCCTTCAAATTTTGAAGGGGTGTCCGGCAAAGCCGGACGGGGTAGTTTATTCCGGCCTCATCTGCGGAAAAAACAATACATCCTGAATAGAATTAGAGTTCGTCATAATCATAGAAAGCCTGTCTATTCCAATCCCCAACCCCGCTGTGGGTGGCATTCCGTATTCCAACGAGCGCAAGAAATCTTCATCTAATACCATAGATTCCTCATCGCCGCGTTTAGCAAGTTCTAATTGATCTTCAAAGCGTTTGCGCTGGTCAATGGGGTCGTTGAGTTCGGAGTATGCGTTGCAGATCTCTTTTCCGTTACAAACTGCCTCAAAACGTTCGGTTAGATGAGGAGTGGAGCGATGTTTTTTAGTTAACGGTGAAGTTTCGATAGGATAATCGTAAATAAATGTAGGCTGTATCAAATATTCTTCACAAGTTTCTCCGAAAATTTCGTCAATCAGCTTGCCGCGCCCCATTGTGTTATCTACATGTACACCGCATTTTTTTGCGAAAGCCGCCATCTCTTTTTCATCCATATTGGAAATATCTACGCCGGTGAAATGTTCAATTGCGCCGTACATTGTATAGCGTTTCCATGGGCGTTTAAAATCTATCATATTCTCGCCCACTTGCACTTGGGTGGTTTGGTGTAATGCTAGTGCCACTTTTTCCACCATCTCTTCCACCAGATTCATCATCCATTCGTAATCTTTATATGCCACATACAGTTCCATTTGCGTAAACTCCGGATTGTGAAAGCGCGACATTCCTTCGTTACGAAAATCTTTTGAAAACTCGTACACGCCATCAAACCCGCCTACGATTAAACGTTTTAAATACAATTCATTAGCAATGCGCAAATAGAGTGTCATATCTAATTTATTGTGATGGGTTTTGAATGGGCGCGCTGCTGCACCGCCGTACAACGGTTGCAAAATCGGCGTTTCCACTTCCAGATAGCCTTTCTCATTCAAGAAGTTACGCATGGTGTTTACCAGTTTTGTGCGTTTCATGAAGGTTTCTCTAATGTGTGGATTTACAATCAAATCCACATAACGCTGACGATAGCGTAATTCGGGGTCCTGGAAAGCATCATACACTTCGCCCTCTTTCTCTTTCACAATAGGCAAGGGTTTTAACGATTTACAAAGAATGGTAAACTCTTTTACATGAATGCAGGTAGCTCCGGTTTGCGTAGTAAACACAAAACCTTTCACTCCGATAATATCGCCGATATCCAATTTTTTGAATACGCTGTTATAAAGCGTTTTATCTTCGTCCGGACAAAGTTCATCGCGTTTGGCGTAGATTTGAATTTTTCCTACGGCATCTTGTAGCACGAAAAACGCTACCGCACCCATAATGCGCTGGCTCATAATTCTTCCCGCATAGCTTATATCCTGGTACAAGCTATTGTCTTGGGGATAGTTTTCTAAGATTTCTTGTGAATTTACATTCACCTCGTACAATGCCGCTGGATAGCAATCAATGCCGAGATTGGTAAAATCTTGCAATTTTTGTCTTCTGATGATCTCTTGTTCACTTAGTTGATTTGCCATGTCTCTTTTATTTAAAGGTCGCAAAAATATAAAATAAAAGATTATTTCTGTGCTTTTAATATAACAATATGACAACCAATAAGAAAAAGGGGCGCTTTCACCGAAAATGCCCCTCCATTTTATTTTATTTCTCTTTTCCGCTACAAAATGTATTTTTTTGTAACGTTTCCGCGAAAGTACAATGAAGTTGAATAAAAAACCATGTATTTCAATAATTGGACGCGAAAATGTCATAAACGTTTGGGTGTGCAAAATGATCTCTTTTTGTGATAGATTTTGTCTTTCACCGGCATAAAATTTATACTACTTTTGCCGCACAAAAAATAAAAATTGTAAAATAATGAATCAAGAAGATACGCGCCGCTGCGGTTGGTGCAAAACAGATCCCATTTACCTAAAATATCATGATGAGGAGTGGGGAAGGGAAGTTAACGATGATCATAAAATGTTTGAGTTTCTTGTGCTGGAAAGCGCGCAGGCAGGCTTGAGTTGGATCACTATCCTCAAAAGACGCAACGCCTATTGCGAGGCTTTTGCCGGATACGATGCCGTAAAAGTGGCGCAAATGACTGAGCAGGATGTGGAAAATTTAATGCAAAACAGCGGAATTATTCGCAACAGAAGCAAAATAAAAGCAACAATCTCTAATGCGCAGCATTTTTTGGAAGTTCAAAAAGAATTTGGCAGTTTTTGTAATTATTTGAGAACTTTTTTGCCTGATGGAAAGCCAATTATAAATCATTGGAATTCGCTAAGCGAAATTCCGCCATCCACTCCTTTATCTGATGCCATTAGTAAAGACATGAAAAAACGAGGCTTCAAATTTTTCGGCACAACAATTTGTTATGCTCATTTACAGGCAGTTGGTTATGTGAATGACCATTTAGAAGATTGCGTTTTTAAATACGAACATTGAAACAGTTGTCCACAATTTTTACCTCTTCAAAAACTATTGGAATTAGCAACTTAGCCGGCTCTTCATTAGCAGTATTTGCAACTAATGAAGTAGAATCGGTTGAACAAGCGCATCTGTTCTTATTGCCCGGAAAAGAAGAAGCGCTCTTCTTCTTCAACGATTTGGAGGTTTTGTTACAAGATAAAGAAAAACCACTCAATGAAAAGAGAGTCTATTATTACCCTGCCTCATTTAATAAAGTAAACAACTGGCAGGATACAGACGTCACTTATCTGAAAATGCGCGCAGAAGTGATTGATAAATTGATTCATAGCCAAAAAGGGATGCTCATTGTTACTTATCCCGATGCATTGTGCGAAAAGATTGTTTCTAAGCAATATGTGCAGGAAAATTCGTTTTCAGTTGCCAAAAATGAATTGCTACCGGTTGACATTTTTTTAGAGTTTTTATATGAATATCAATACAGGCAAGAGGATTTTGTGTTTGAACCCGGTCAGTTTGCATGGCGCGGCAGCATTTTTGATGTGTTCTCTTTTTCGGAAGAAAATCCGTATCGTATTGAGTTAAACGGTGAAACGGTGGAAACGATCCGGAGTTTTGATCCGGGTACACAACTTTCTATTCATGAGTTGGATACGCTACACATTATGCCGGCGCTTTCAGGAATGAAAACAGAAGATACTGTTCATTTTTTCGATTTTCTTCCGAAAGAAACGACATTATGGATTAAGAACATTCCAGAAATTCAAGGCAGAATGAATACCACCTGCGAAGAAATGGAACGGGAAACGCCGCTACGTTTAACCGATTTTATTCATGATATTAAAGTTATTGAAATAGACTCCAATTTTTTACACCACGACGAGTTTAAAGATTTTAACATCAAACCGCAGCATCATTTTAACAAAAATTTTGAACTCTTATTGGAAGAGTGGGTGGATAATTTAGAGCGCGGATTTCAAACGGTTTTCCTCTCAGAAAATTCTAACCAGCATGAGCGTATGCGCACCATTATGCAAGATTTGCTGAAAAAATACAACCATCTTGAAAACACCAATTATACCGCTGAACAGCTTTTTGAATCAAGGAATTACGTCTTGCACGAAGGTTATAGAGATGAACTGAACAAAATTTGTGTTTATACCGACCATCAATTTTTTGAAAAATACCACCGTTTTATTATCCGGGATAAATACAAGCGCAGCGAAGCGTTCACGTTGAAAGAGTTGTACGATTTACAGATCGGCGATTATGTGGTGCATGTGGACCACGGTATTGGCGTATATCAGGGGTTAGCCAAAATGGAGATGAACGGGCGAGAGCAGGAGGTTATTAAATTGGTGTATAAAGATCAGGACTTGCTCTTTATCAGCATCCATTCATTGCATAAAATCACTAAATATGTAGGAAAAGACGGCGCGCCGCCAGTCATTCACCGATTGGGCTCCGGTGTGTGGGAAAGAACGAAGGAACGCACCAAAATACGGGTTAAAGAATTGGTAATCAATTTAGTGAAACTTTATGCGGCAAGAAAAACTCACAAAGGCTTCAGCTTTTCCCCCGATAGTTATTTACAAACTGAATTGGAAGCGGCGTTCATTTATGAAGATACACCCGACCAGTTGAAAACTACCAACGATGTAAAAAAAGATATGGAATCGGAAAAACCGATGGATAGATTGATTTGCGGCGATGTGGGTTTCGGAAAAACAGAGATCGCCATCCGAGCGGCATTTAAAGCCGTGTGCGACAGTAAGCAGGCAGCAGTATTAGTGCCCACTACCGTGTTGGCATTGCAACATTTTAACACTTTTTCAGAAAGATTGAAGAATATGCCTTGTAAAGTCGAATACTTAAATAGATTCAAGTCGGCAAAAGAGATTAAAGAAATCAAAAAAAAATTAGAAAGCGGCAAAATTGACATCCTCATCGGTACGCACCGCATTTTAAGCAAAGATGTTGTTTTTAAGAACTTGGGTTTGATGATTATTGACGAGGAGCAAAAGTTTGGCGTAGCGGCGAAGGAGAAACTGCGCGAGGTACGCAACATGATAGATACGCTTGCCATGAGCGCTACGCCCATTCCGCGCACCCTGCAATTCTCGCTGATGGGCGTGCGCGATATTTCTGTAATCGCCACGCCGCCACCCAACCGTTATCCTATTCAAACCGAAGTTCAAACCTTCAATGAAGATTTGATACGGGATGCCATTAGGTATGAAATGAGCCGCGGCGGGCAAGTCTTTGTGGTGCACAACAAAGTGCAAAACATAAAGGATGTTGCCGGCATGGTGCAACGTTTAGTGCCGGATGCCAGAATCGGAATCGGGCACGGGCAAATGGAAGGCGAAGAATTAGAGCGCGTGATGCTGAATTTTATCAACGACAAATACGATGTGTTGGTAGCCACTACCATTATAGAATCGGGATTGGATATTCCTAACGCCAATACGATGATTATTAATGATGCGCAAAATTTTGCGCTGAATGTGCTGCACCAGTTGCGAGGGCGCGTGGGACGAAACAATCAGAAAGCATTTTGCTATATGATGGTGCCATCGAAAGAGATTTTGAACGATAATGCCCGCAAACGTCTCAAAGCGATTGAGGATTTCTCCGACATTGGCAGCGGCTTTCAAATTGCCATGCGAGATTTAGATATTCGCGGCGCCGGAGATATTCTCGGCGCTGAACAAAGCGGCTTCATCAACGAAATTGGGTTTGAGATGTACCAAAAGATCCTCAACGAAGCGATGATAGAGTTGAAAGAAACCGACCTCGGCGAGCAAATGGCAGACAACGAGGCGCTTATCCACCGCGATTGCGTCATTGAAACCGACCTCGGCCTGCAACTCCCATCGGATTACGTAACCAATGTAAGCGAACGCATGAGTTTGTACAAAGAATTGGACAATATTAAAACCGATGAAGAATTGGCAAAATTTGAAAGTAAATTGTTAGATGTATTTGGTCCGTTGCCGGTAGAAACAAAAGAACTTTTAAAAATAATTTCGCTGCGCCGCGAGGCGTTACGTTTTCATTTTGATAAGATTATCCTCAAAAAAGGAAACTTTACCGGTTACTTTACCGGCGATATGAACTCGCCGTTTTTCCAATCGGAAATGTTTACAAAAATATTGGATTTATTACAGAAATATCATCCGCAGGTAGAAATGAAGGCAGTTAATAACAAGCCGCAACTTATTATAAAAAATGTAAAAAGTGTAGAGGAGGCGATGGGGTGGCTGGGGAGAATTTGAGAATTAGGAATTAAGAATTAAGAATTAAGAATTAAGAATTAAGAGAAAACAACTTATCAAATGGCTGAAGCCAACGGCAATGATATGTTTTTGAAAACCTTGCAAGAAAACACAAAAAAGTGTATTTTCGCGGCACTATTAAAAAATATAATCATTATGCAAAAAAAAGGCAACAAATATGGCACGCACCGCGTGATTGAGCCTAAAGGCGTTTTGCCGCAGCCGGCAAACAAAATTGACAATAACATGGATGAAATTTGGGATAACGAGATCCTCATTGATGTGCAAACACTGAATGTGGACTCGGCATCTTTCACCGATATTAAAACACGCGCCGGTGGAGACCACGAAAAAATTAAAGAGATTATGTTCGACATCGTGGCGAAACAAGGGAAACACCGCAACCCGTGGACAGGTTCCGGCGGTATGCTCCTCGGCACTGTAGAGAAAATCGGCGATGCGTTAAAAGGCAAAATAAATTTGAAAGAAGGTGATAAAATTGCCACCTTAGTTTCTCTATCTTTAACCCCGTTGCGCATTGACAAAATAAAAGAGATTCGCGATGAGATTGACCAGGTGGATATTGAAGGAAAAGCCATCTTGTTTGAAAGCGGCATCTATGCCAAAATTCCGGACGACATGCCCGAAACATTGGCGCTATCGGCATTAGACGTTGCCGGCGCCCCCGCACAGACCGCCAAACTGTGCAAGCCCGGTGATATTGTGTTGATTATCGGAGCCGGCGGAAAATCGGGAATGTTGTGTTGCTACGAAGCGAAAAAGAGGGTAGGGGTGACCGGAAAAGTAATAGGCATGTGCCACAGCCAAAAATCAACCGAGAGACTTGAGAAATTAGGCTTTTGCGATGCGGTATTTGCAGGCAATGCCCACGACCCTGTAGGTATGATGGAAAAAATAAGCGAACTCACTAACGGCGAAATGGCGGATGTTACCATTAACAATGTGAATGTTCCCGATACCGAAATGACCACTATTTTGTGCACTAAAGACACCGGTGTGGTTTACTTCTTCTCTATGGCAACAAACTTTACTAAAGCCGCACTCGGCGCAGAAGGCGTTGGCAGCGACGTAACCATGATTGTTGGAAACGGCTATACGAGAGGCCATGCGGAAATTACGCTCCAATTGCTTCGCGAGAGCAAGGAATTGTGGGATATTTTTACGGAATTATACGCTTAAAAAATCATTACTAAACGACAACGGCAACAAATCCGCCACGGACTTGGCAATGTAAACCTCCCCCCTTTCCCCCGCCATAACTACCTCAATAGGCTCGCCGAATTTTACTTCATATTCTAAAAGCGCCTGCCTACAACTGCCGCAGGGCGGAACAGGACGAGTTATTTCGCTTTCGTGCCCGATGGCGGTAATGGCAATTTTGGCAACAGGAGTTTCCGGAAATTGAGCAGACGCATAAAAAAGCGCTACACGCTCGGCGCATGTTCCTAAAGGGTACACCGCATTTTCCTGATTGTTTCCGGAGATGATATGACCGTTTTCTAATAAAACAGCTGCTCCTACTTTAAAGCGCGAGTAAGGCGCGTAAGCGTGTTTGGCAGCCTCATGCGCCACATCCAACAGATCCCCTTCTTTTACGGGAAGATCCGTGCGGCTGGAAAAAACTTTAATTTCAGTTTGAATAAGCATGGCAATTAATTTCCTTCAAATTTACAAACTACTCTATCTTTATTATGTAAATAGAGCGTATTTTTCTCTATGTGATAAGTTTTAATGTTATCTCGAAGCGCTTTAGAAAATCGGTCTTCCACATCCATATTGAGACATAATCGTCTGGTAGAGCCCAGAAAATCTATCTTCATTCTGGTTTTTCCAAAGCTAAAATTTCCAAAAAAGAGATTGCATCCAAGATTGCCGGAAATTTTATAATCCTCATTAAAAATGATAAATGCAGTATCTGCGGCTTGTACTACAGGAATTTCGTACAGTTCTGTCAATATCCATCTTGTATTCAACAGCGATGAATTTTCGGCGATTTTCTTTCGTTGGTTTGCAAACAAAAAAAGCACCGATGCCACGAGAATGCCTATCAAAACATTTTTTTTCATGATTAATCAGGCTTAAATAATTTATACGAAAGACCTAACTGAAGTTGAAACAGCCAAATCCCTTTTTTATATTCGGATTCAAGAGTTGGCATATTTGATTTGGTGCCTACCGGAATTAAGTAAGTGGGAATGAAGTTGAACACCACACTAAGTCGGGAAGCAGGCGCAATACGTAAGCCGATGTGCGGACCGATACCGATAAAATTCCCTTCTTGCAACCACGTAATGATATTATGGGATGAGCTGGTAGAATCTATACCGTAAATATGAGAGTATCTTAAATGCGTAAAATTGACCTCCGCTCCGCACTGAAACGCAAGCATGTCTATAATTTTTAAAGAATACAAGCCCGAAAATCCTCCGCTAAATCTTTGATAACGAGGATTCTCCGGGCTGTTTTTTTTAAAGTAAGCTCCCCAATTAAAATGGGCTCTAAAAGTGACGTTTTTCACCCATTGGTCAAAGTCAACGGCAGCTCCAACACCCAAGACTTTGTTGGAAATAGCATTCGTTGAAAGATCTAAGTTGCCGTGCACCTCAAGGCGTTGTGCATGAACAGATACGGAGCTGAAAAATATGATAAGGAAAAGAGGTATGAGGGAAGTGTGCAAAGTCTTCATGATATTTAGTTTTTGAGTTTTTTCCTGCTTTTTACAATGGCGTATGCAATTCCAAAAACGATGGTGCCATACATAATAAATATGGATATGAAAGTAATAGGCTCAGCTCTTCTGATCGTATCGGGTACAAATTCAAATCTTATATGATGTTCTCCGGCAGGCACATTAAGCGCCCTTAATGTATAATTAACTCTGAAGTGTTCAACCGGTTGGTTGTTGATGTAGGCTTTCCATCCGTAAGGATAAAAGATCTCGGAAAAAACTATGATGCCATCTTTTGTTGAAAATGATTGATATTCTAAAGCATCAGGAGCGTAGGATAAAAAATTTACATGAGCGGCGGTGTCTCTCCCCGGAATAAAATCTTTGACAAAATCAGCAAATTTGACATCTAATACTGCGGTTACCCCGGGGTCAATGATGTGCAGTGCGTCAATTTCTTCATTAGGCGTATTAACTACCAATACACTGTCAATAAACCACGCATTGCCCAAGGCAAACGGATTGTATTGAACGGTAGGTTCATTGTTTTTCCCCGGCACAATAAAATATTTTGTATTGAGCATGTGCAGCACATTCATATTCATTTTTGAGATATGCTCGGCAATCAGATCCTGATACCTTCGTAACTTTGCCGCGTGATATCCGCCAATAGACTTCAAGTAGTAAGAGGTTCTGGATTCATTGAATGTATTGGTAGTAAGATTGAAAACCCTGAAATGTGGATCAGGATCTTGTAAGATATATTCTTCATGGGGTTGTTTTTTAAAATAGCCTGCTTGTGTTTTAGGAGTAACGAAGTTATCATCATTCAAAAAACGTTTGTTAACTAACCACATATCTGCTAAAATCAATATTCCTAAAGCTACAATAAAGTAAGGTAGTTTTATTTTTTCTTTCACAAACAGCCATAGCGTTCCTGCACCTAATACAATAAAGAAGAAAGACCTTAAAGCATCTGCACGGAACATTGAGGCTCTTTCTGCAATAATGGCATCCGCTAACCAATCGGGAAGTTGCGCTTGCGCAAACATAGCTTCATCGTTAGGTGAAGTGAAGTTAAACATGAATGTTCCAAACAAAGCAAAGAAGAGGCAAATCCCAGCCGTGATGCCTGCCGATAAGTAAATGCGTTTCACAATTTCCTCTCTTGAAACAGATTTATCCATGATGGCTTTAATGGCTAAGAAACCTAACAGAGGCATGGTTACTTCGGCCACTACCAAAATGGAAGAGACCGCTCGAAACTTATTGTAGAAAGGAAAATAGTTAAAAAACAGTTCGGTGAGCGGCATAAAATTCTTCCCCCATGCAAGCATTATAGAAAACAACGTTGCTACCAGCAATGCCCATTTATAAGGGCCTTTTACGATAAATAATCCTAATACAAACAGGAAGCAAACGATGGCGCCTACATAAACCGGACCGGAAGTGAACGGCTGTGTTCCCCAATAAGTGGGAACGTTTTTAGAAAAATCTGTCGCATTTTTCTTAGGCACCCCGTGTTCAATCAATGCCTGAAAAACCTTAGAGTTTGTGCCTACATCAAAATGAGAAGATCCGCCCTTGAAATTGGGGATAAGCAGCGTCATGGTTTCGGCAATGCCATAACTCCATTGGGTGGCATAATCTAAATCTAATCCGGCGGTTTTATTGTCGGCATCCTCCTCTTTTACCAACTCTGAGTGCCCGCCACGCATGGTTTCTTTAACGTATTCCTGATTGATGGCTGCTCTTGTATAACGGGTGCCGATGCCAACCCCCACGGCTGCTACAAATAAAAAAGTAGCAATGAGAAACTCTTTAATCCTTTTTTCTCTGATGTGAATAAACAGCTCAGCAAAAAACAAACAGCCTATAAGTAGAAAATAGTAGTACGCCATTTGAGGGTGAACGGTAAGCCCCAGCGCGCTAAATACCATGGTAAATACAACCCCCCAGAGATATTTCTTGTTATATATCAAAAAAAATCCGGCAATAACGGGCGCCATAAGGGCAATAGATTCCGCCTTCATGTTGTGTCCGGCTTCCAAAATAATAAAGAAATAAGATGACATCGTAATTGCCATGGACCCCACAATGCTGAGCCATACATTTACTTTAAAAGACCTGAGTAAAATGAAAAAACAAAGAAGGTAACCGAAAATAAGAGCCAAGGTTCTTGAAAGTCCGAGGTTTATGATACCCAAAGGCGCAAGCCATTTTTCCGATGCGATTTCTACTCCGCCTATTTGGTAAGTGGGCATTCCGGAGAACATGGAACCTGTCCACAAACTACGCTGACCTGTTTTGTCATAATGTTCAAATATTTCTTGAGTCATTCCTTTTCCACTCATGAGGTCGGTGGCTTGAATCACTTTCCCTTCTAAAACAGGAGAAGCGTAAATAACGGTGAATAATATGAAAACAACAAGGGCAACCAAATAAGGGAACCATTTTTTTAAGAGATCTTTAGTCATTGCTTATTTTTTTATGGTGATTAAATTTTCAGGGTGCAAATATACATTTTTACAGCATCCTTTCCCAAAGCCAATTCGGCACCAAACGCATCGCAAAAACAATGAAACGCCATTTGCCGTCCACATAGATGTAGCGTTTTTGTTGAAGTAATCCTTTTGCGATGATGCGTACCGCTTTTTTTAATGGAATTGTTAACGGATATTTCTGATCTTTAAGCAAATCGGTGTCAACAAAACCGGGGATGATGGTAGTGAATTTGATTTTTATCTTTTGATGATGAGCGGTTTGTGCCAAACTTTCGGTAAAAAGTCGCTGATAGCCCTTGGTGGCAGAGTAGGAGGGTGCGCCGCGCAAACCCCTGTAGCCCGCCACGGAAGAGATGGCTGCAAAGTGCCCACGCCCTTGGTTTGTAAAGTAGTGGTAAGCAAAGCAGGCAATTTTTGTGAAACCGTCAACGTTGGTTTTGTTGGTACGGTTTTCGTTCTCGTAATCAATATTTAAAATGGATTTTCCAATCCCGGAAGAATACAGCAGCATATCCATACCGCCTAATTCCTGAATCAGATTTTCTAGAACAGCAATCACATTTTCTTGGGTAACGTCCATTTTTGCTGTTTTTACATTGGGAAATTGGTTTGCAATTTCTTCCAAAAGTTCACTCCGTCTGCCGGTAATTCCGACTTGATGGCCTTTCTTTGCAAGGATTTCTGCTGTTCCACGGCCTAAGCCGGAGGTGGCGCCGATGATGATGATTTTCATAAATTAAGTTTTGTTCTGTTATTTTTTCACGCGGATGACATAAGCGTATTGACAGTTAATAACATATAATTTTATGGTACAAATGTGATACTATATTATTATAAATATTTATAGATATTAATACATTTGTATTTAGGTATATAAGGATATATCTATAAACAAATATAAATAACGGTGGCGAAAATAAAGTTTTTATCGAATTTAGTTAGTTTTTTTGATATTTTGGACACATGCCGGAATAAAAAAAGCCGCTCGCGGCGGCTTGGCATTTGTTGAATGTGAGGCTAAAACAGCCTTTTTGTTTTCAACCTAAATACAAAGAAAATGAGTAAAAAAGAACGGCGGCAAGCGCGATGCGACCACACCATACCTGAAAGTTCTGCCATCCTGTTAATCGCTTTTTTACCTGTCTTCTTTTTGCTTGACCAAAAAGAAGCAAAAAGTCAAGTCGGCAGGAAGCCCACCGCACAACCGTGTCCGCATCGCCTGCCGACGTTGCCGCCCGCGTGCTTTTTGGGTAATTTACGGGCTCTAAAACAAAACGTACATAAAGCATTTTTTATTTTACCATATTTCTTTCTAATTTTCAAATACTTACAACTGTATCCGCCAAAGAACCGTTTTAAAACAAACGGTTCAAAAGGTGGTTTGACGCAGCTTTTGAGGAGCGAATGCGATAAAATGGGACGCGAATGCGATAAAATGGGATAAAATGAGGTAAAAATGGGATAAAATGGGATAATTTGAATTGTACTATACATTATTGATTATAAGGCGTTAAACCGCATTTTTAATGCCAATTAAACCGCTTTTATTGTATGATGGTTTTAATAACCTGAAAACAGTAAATTACTCCATTTTTTGCCCTTTTTTACCCCAAAAAAGCACCCAAAAGCCATCCAAAAAACGTGCCATTTTTTGCGTTTTTTTTCTAATGGTGCCGTTATGGTGCCCTAATGGTGCCGTTGTGGTGCCGATTTATGATAAGATTTTGCTCGAAT
>WQWP01000042.1 GCA_009787485.1 Lentimicrobiaceae bacterium
ATAAAAGGAGCAAGCATACAACCTGTAGCCGGCTTATCCGGAATATACGTAAGCATATAGGTATAAGAGCCTACAACTTGCGGTGTATGAATGATATTACCCCCAACAGGTAGATCTATCAATGCGCCACCATCTATGCTGTATTGCCATTGTAGAACACTTTCAATGATAGGATCTTGTTGAACTTCAGCTTGAAGATGAATCTCTTGTCCTAAATGTATTTCATCGTGCGGCGTGATACTGACGTTGCCCCATTTTGGACTTTCAACCACATTGAATGTTAAAATGTTAGATGTAATAGTATTGCATGTTGGGTGTGTAAAGTTCACTTCTAAAGAGAATATGTGCGTACCTGTTGAAGGAAACCCATCAACAATAAGTGGATTGGGTGCGTCTTCGGCACAGTTTTGGATACTATTCCATACCCAACAATGTGAACTTATTTGTTGCATAGGATTTATATTTGGAATATGCAGCACAACGTCAAATTCAACCGTAACTTCTTTACAAACATCGTATTGACCGCCCGGGCGTTCTATATGAATGGTTATTTCCGGTACAACGGTAACCGGGACATAGGCACCTTCGGCAGCACAGCCTAAATTTTCATTAATAGCTGTTACTTTATATTGGTAATCACCTGCATCCGGAACATCTTCATAATATTTAAGCGGTCCTTCATAAACTTTCGTACCATTACGATACCATGTGTAAGTATAGGGAATAGTAAGTTCTTTGGAATAAACGACTTCAACTCCTAATATGAGTTGACCACCCACACACATGCCTTCGTAGTTTTGTGTTAAAGATAATGTTGGAGCATCCAATACATTTACATAAATATTTTGCATATCTGAGCAAAAGTTCATTGTTCCGATACGTTGAACTTTTAAAGAAATTATGTTAGTTCCTACAACTAACAGGTCGCTTATCACAATTACCGGAGTATATATTGGAACAAGCGTACCGTTCACATACCAGAAATAGTGGTAGGTTCCCGGTATTGCCGACTGTATGTGGGCAGTAGCTGTGAGGGTACTCTCTATACAGATAACATCGTAATCTACTGCAATTTCAACAATATCTTCTGCTAAAATATTCAGTTGATGAGCATTTGTCTCAACCGTACATCCATAGCCCACAGCGGTTACCTTTACGAAGAAGTAGTACGGATTTGCCGGATCGTTAGGCGCTAAAGTATTCGGAATTTGCATACAAGGAACATCAGAACTGCCTACCCAAACAGGCGACGGAGCATTGCCTTGAATATAATACAATTCGTACAGATAAGTTACTCCCGGTTGTGCATTGGTAACGATTGCACATAGTATTACTTCTTCTAATGCTTGCTCACAAACTTCATGTAAACCATAAATTTCCGTTTCTAATTCCGGATGAACGGTTACCGTTACCGGTGCAGATTCCATAGAAGAACATCCGTTTGTGGTAAGTATTGCGGTATAAGTATAAGTTTGCAAATTGGTTATAGCAGTAGGATGGTCGGTAATTGTTCTTCCTGCATCCGTAACAAGCACTATGCCATTTCTATACCAGGTATAACCGGTATCCGGTTCTCCAACTACTGAGACAGTTACTTGACCACCGCTGCAAATCTTATCTTTAGAGATTGCTAGTACCGGAGGAAGGACTTCGATTACAGCAACCGGATGAATATCGGATGCCCTTGCACAATTACCTTCAACAGTAGTTACTTGAACAATAAAAAGATATGGATATTCTCTTGGCATTTCGCTAACCGTATAAGTAGCATTTGTAGCGCCTGTTATGGGTGCACCATCTAAAAACCATTGATAAGTAACATTGGCGTCCGGAGGCGTGGTAGTAGCATATAATGTAGCATTGGCGTCATTCTCACAAATTAGGTTTGGCCCGGTAATTTCTACAGTAACAGGATCCGTTACGGTAATTATACCCACTAAGGTACGTTCTGATACACATCCGGAAATGACAACGGTGGCTTCCACTTCATATACGTAATCTCCTATTTCAGCAGCAGTTATCGTGTAGAGATTTCCTGTTACACCGGTAAGTTTTTCACCGTTTTCAAACCATTTGTAAGTGGCAGAAACAGGGGTTCCATCCATTTCAGTAATAACACTCATTGAAAGTGGGCTATCTTTGCAAATAGTTTCTATAATAACCGCCGGATCAGGAACTACTACAGGTTTTTCATATACGGTAACGGTTTTAGCAATTGCCTGATTCAAAACAGATTCATAGCCTGTAGATTCATATTTAACAGTTGCATTGTAAGTGTATGTAGCTGCCGATGCGGGAGCATCCATAAATGTGGGTCCGGTTATGTCTGCCATTACCACATCATTTTTATACCATGTATAAACCGGATTTGTTCCAACGTTATTTTCACTTGGAATAGCCGTGAGGGTTACATCATCTCCCAGGCAAATTTGAGTTTTGCTAATGATAATTTCATCAATCATCGGTATTGGATCGGTGGCAAACTGTGCCGAACTTGCCGGCGAAGCGAAATGTGTAGCGGTTTCCATTTTCCGTGCTGCAAAGAGATAAGTTGTATTGGGAGATAAGTCAGTAAATGTAGTAGCGATTTGCCATGTACCGCCATTTATACGGTACTCGCAGCCTTCCATTGCATTAAGTGTAATGCTTGTTGTTGTGCTATTTGCCAACGTTGGCGCATCGGGCGCTGCTTGTGAAGCTTTAACAATAATGGCTGTTGCATCAGAGGTGATACTACCCTCACAGTTTGCAGCGGTTACGGTTACTGTAATGGTACTTTCGATATCGGCTTGCGCTATAGTATAATTAAGGCTGTTTGTGCCGATATTTACGCCATTGCGTTTCCATTGGTAAGTTAATGTTCCTAAAGCAACAACCGGCACAGAGGTCAACCCTGATGTATCGGCAATTAAAGTTTCACCAAAAATAGCATTGCCGGATATGCTTACCGTACCTGTCAGGGTTGCCGGAATTGGTCCGCCGCCCATAAAATCGAAGCTAATTAATCTGTTGCTATGCTGAATATTGGTAATCGGTTTATTGGTGTTTACATTTGCCCACGATCTCATAGCCGGAGTTGTATTGTCGGTAAAAGAAGTTTGATTACTGCTTCCGGGAAACGGGCAACCTGTACTGTTAATATTTCCATAACTGGAAGGCGTTGAGGTTGGTATGGCTGTGGTTGAGCTCGCACAAACCGGATACATGCGCTGCGGATGGGTGCAATTAATGCAAGATGAGCCCACATTGCTACTCACACGATAAATGAGCAATCCGTCTCCGGGAATGTTGGTGTCGAACTCTACTCGTTGGCGATTTTCCAATAGAAAGTGTTCATTGTTGGTAGTTGTGTTGATTCTGTATGCTACCGGATTTTCTGCCGAATTGGGCATGTTCGTTATGGTTACCGCTGAATTTAAAACCACGGGGGTTACCCAGCCAAATTGTACTTTAACATACATGTTCGGGTGCGCAGGACGACTTCCATCTCTAACTGGGCCATTCCAACTGCCACTTGCCATGAGGTCCCAGTTTCCTGTACCCTCATATTGACCGCCTGTAGCGTAATTCGTATCGTAAAAATCAGCAGCTCCGAAAGCATGCATCATTTCATGGCAAATAACGCCAATGGTGGTAATGGCTGTGGCATTTCTAAGTTCAGGTGAGCAAGAATATTCCGAAATTCTTTTTCCATTTTGGATAACCATAGATAAAAGGCTCCATTTATGTGACCAGATGGAGTTTATGCCACCACCGGCTTCTCGTCCTCTACCTGCAAAAATAAAATGAAATCCATCTACATAATTATCATTATTACTATCGTAATCTCTAAAATCAATCCCCGGCTCTGCGGCAACCTGTTGGGCTACCCATGTGGCAAGTTCCCGGCACTTTGCGTCATCATTCGCTGCATAATAGCCCGAGGTTTGAGGAGCAGTATAGGGACCACATAAAGTTATTTCCAAATCGAATTGGTCATAAGAGACTTCTTTAAAAAAATCGCGAACACTTCCGGTGCCGTTTGCGGTGTACCCTAATTGGTTCATTAAGCCTTCAAATTGACTCATAGGAAGTGTGAAAGATTTGTCCTGAAATTGTACAAAAGCACAGAGGGTTTTATAAGTGCCGGTAACTGCCCTGTCGCTTTTCGAAGGCATGTTATCTTCTATCTCCCAAACTTTTAGCATTACTTGTTTTTGTACATCACTGTAAAACAAATGCTGCTCAATGTTATTTAAAAAAGAACGGGTTACGATATTTCTTTCTTCAATATTCGTAGCAATCATATCGGACGGCTGTAAATTTCCATTTTCATCCAATTGAGCGTATGATAAATAGCCCGCTTTATTAAACAGTAAAGTATAGCCATCCATAGATTCGCGCCAATTAATCCGTTCATCGCCTTTAATCCTGATCGTTAGCGTATCCCCGTTGGGTTGCGTAAAAGTAACAGGATATGGACGTGCAGGTACAGCAAAAAGAATTTTGCAGGAAATAACAAAAAAAGTAAAAAAAATAGCTGTTTTTCTCATATAAACGTGGTATAAAAATTAAGAGAACTGCAAAAATACACTTTTTTGAATCTAACAATCCACATTTACCACCACCCGAACTTGTTTAAATTTCGAGTGCATTTGAAATTGTGTAATCACCTGTTGCAAGGTTTCTTTTTTCTTTTCCAACGCAGCATCTTTAGAAAACTTAATCCAAATATCTTTTAAAAATTGATTTTGTAAACGACCGATGAGCGGGAACTCAGGACCGAGCACTTGTTTGGGAAATCTTTTTTGCAACACCAGCGCTAACTCTGATGCTGCAGCATTAACAGATTCTAAATTATTATGTTTCAGTGTTATTTTTATCAAACGGAAGACCGGCGGATAGCGAAATTTTTTCCGCTCTTCCATCTGGTTTTCGTACATCGCTTTAAAGTCGTTGCCTATCACATACTTCAAAGCGGGGTGCCATGGCTGGTAGCTTTGTATGATCACTTTGCCGGGGAGCTCCTTTCTGCCGGCGCGCCCGCTCACTTGCGCCATCACTTGAAATGCCCGCTCGAATGCTCTGAAATCAGGAAAACTCAGCATGTTATCTGCTTCCAGAATGCCTACTACGCTTACGCGGTCAAAGTCTAATCCTTTGGTTACCATTTGGGTGCCTACTAAAATATTAGTGCGCTGTTTTTCAAAATCGGAGATAATTTTTTGGTAGGCTGTTTTTGAGCGAGTGGTATCCAGGTCCATGCGCGCAATTTTGGCTTCGGGGAAAAGTTGCAACAAGGTTTCTTCAATTTTCTCTGTGCCAAATCCTTTCATCTCCACATCCATACTTTCGCAGTGTGGGCACCGCGCGGGCGTGGCAATGGCATAGCCGCAATAGTGGCACTTCAGTAAGTTCGATTTTTTATGATAGGTCAGGGTAACATCGCAATGAATGCAGGTGGGCATAGTTTGGCAAGCGTTGCAATACAGCCGCACTGCATATCCTCTACGATTTTGAAACAGAATGATTTGCTCTTTCCTTTCGAGCGCAGCCGCCATATTATCTATCAAAAAATGAGATAAATGACCCTCCATTTTCTTCTGCCGCCTCGCTTCGGGAATATTCTCTATCCAAATCTCCGGCAATTGACTTTCGGCGTAACGTTCAAACAGCTCCACTAATCCGTATTTGCCTTGTTTCACATTGTAATAGCTTTCCAACGAGGGGGTTGCCGTTCCCAGCAGCACGGGCGCGTTGTGCAGTTTTCCCAGCACCACAGCAGCATCGCGGGCGTGGTAGCGCGGTGCCGGATCTTGCTGTTTGTACGAACCGTCGTGCTCCTCATCCACAATAATGAGCCCTAAATTTTGGTAAGGCAAGAGGAGGGAGGAGCGCGCGCCGAGAATCAGCGAGTACTTTTGTTCATTATTTGTGCTGTGTTGCAACACCCGATTCCAAATCTCCACCCGCTCAAACTCATTAAACCGCGAATGATACACGCCGACTCTATTTCCAAAATATTTCTGCAAACGACTTACAATTTGTGAAGTAAGCGCAATTTCAGGCAACAAATACAACACTTGCTTGCCTTGCGCCAGCACTTCATCAATCATTTTCATATAAATCTCTGTTTTGCCGCTTCCGGTAATGCCGTGCAACAAAACTACCGAATATTGCAGAAAAAGCTCCTTAATTTGCAAAAAACTTTTTTGCTGTATTTTCGACAAATAGATATCGCTAATATCCTTCATGGAAGAAACTTCTTGCAAACGGCTACTTTGCACTTCCTTCTGAACCAAAATATTATTATTGATTAACGTTTGCAACGAAGAAGGCGACCCTCCCGATTTTTTCAGCAGTTCAGATTTTTTTACGCGATCTTCATTCCTTTTTAGCATCAAAAATGCTAACAAAAGTTGCGATTGTTTTTCTGTTTTTTTCGATGCGCTTAATTTATCTAACAATTCAAAAAGCGCCGGCTCATCATTCAAATAAGTGTCATGTAAAAAAATACACGTCTCTTTTTTTGCATAATACGGATTTTTAATCTCTTCAGTAGTAAGAATTACCTTTTTTTCGACCAACGATTTAATGATGGGAAAAATCTTCTGAATATCCACAGTTTTTTGCACTTCAGCAACGGTCATCCGCTGCCGGTAGGTGAGCGCCTCCGCAATTTTCAGCTCCCTTTCTGTAAGGGTAGAAATATCGCCGTCGAAATTAGGATGCAACATAATGAGCGTTTCGCCAGCCAATTTAAGTCCGGAGGGCATGGCAGCCGCCATCACTTCGCCGGTATAACACAAATAGTAGTGTGCCATCCATTTCCAGAGCGCCAACTGTTTTTCGGTAACAATAGGTTCAGCATCAATAATATCCACCACATATTTTACATGCAAAAACGGCGGTGCGTTTGTATGAACTGCCATCACCAAGCCTGCATAGAGTTTGTTCTTCCCAAACGGAACTACAACCCTTATGCCGGTTTTTATTTGCGCATCTAACTCGTAAGGCACACGATAAGTGAAAGTTGCCGGCAAAGGCAGAGGGAGTAAAATATCGGCAAAGTAAGTGAGCATAGAAGATGAAAAGTTTAAAAGTTCAAAATTTATCAATGCCATTGACTTCAGTCAACAGACAAGAATTAATGTATCACTCTACATCCAAACCCTCTTTTCCTCAGTTCTTCCTTAATCGCATCCAACTGTTTTTTATGTTGTAGATTTACAGTGAGCGATATCATAACGTGCCCTACGGGAACAGAAGTTATGGAACGTTCGTGCACAATATCCTGAATGTTGACTTTGAAGTTATCTAAAATTGAGAGTATTTGTTGCAGCTCTCCGGCATGGTCGGGGACAATTACTTGTAACGTAGTGCGTAATCCTTCTATATACATGCCTTGGTCAATGATTTGTTGCAGCAAACTCATGTTTATATTTCCGCCGCTGACTACGGGCACGACCATTTTCCCCATACATTTTGGCTTGCGTGTGATGGCTGCGGCTAAAGCAACGGCGCCGGCAGGCTCAACCAATAATTTTCCACGTTGGAGCATTAAATAGGCGGCGTGAGAAATATCGGTATCGTTTACGGTAATCAATTCATCTACATACTCTTCGATAATCTTAAATGTTAAGTCGCCAGGGCGTTTCACCGCAATCCCGTCGGCAATGGTTAATGCTGAGGGCAATGTGATGATTTCGCTCTTATCAACCGAAGCTAACATGGACGCGGCATTTTCGGCTTCTACGCCAATAATTTTAATCGAGGGTTTCATCTCTTTCATAGCAATGGCAATGCCGCTAATCAATCCGCCGCCGCCTATCGGAACAATTACCGTGTCCACATCATGACATTGCATAAATATTTCTAATCCTACAACGCCTTGTCCGGCAATAATTTTGGGGTCGTTAAAAGGATGGATATAAGTAGCGTTATGCGTTTTGCAATACTCTTGCGAAGCGGCAAAAGCATCATCAAACGAATCGCCGGCTAAAACCACATTGGCTCCGTAAGAGCGCGTAGCGTTTACTTTGGTAGGCGGCGTAAAGGTGGGCATGAAAATGGTACTCTTCAGCCCCAGTTTTGTGGCAGAAAATGCTACGCCCTGTGCGTGATTGCCAGCCGAAGCCGCCACCACCGGATATTTTTTCTCTGCATCAGTTAAGTGATAAATTTTGTTGAAGGCGCCACGTACCTTGAAAGAACCGGTGGTTTGCAAATTTTCTAACTTCATTAAGATTTGCGTACCGGCTAACTTCGAAAATGTTTTCGTAGGCATTAAAGTCGTGCTTTTTATGGTATCGCGCATGGTTTGCTGGGCGGCGATGATGTCGGCGTATTTTATCATAATTTAAGATTTAATAATTTAAAAATTTAAGAATTTAAGAATTTAAGGTTCACATTAAATATTCAATATTCTCTTATACTTTCAATAATTTTATCAACAAGAAAAGTAGCTTCTTCTATGCTTGTCCCCAAGTCGTTGCCGGCAAATTGTTCGGAGGTTATTACTACTATCAGCTCTTTATCCGGAATAACAAAAACGAATTGACCCCTTGCGCCCCATGCCCAAAAAATGTTTTGCTTTACATCTATCCAGAAATAGTATCCATAATCAAATCCCCGAATATTTGTTTTGCTGGATGTTGCTTTATTAATCCATTCCTCCGACAGGATACGTTGATTATTCCAAACACCGTTGTCGAGCAGCATTTGTCCGGTTTTTGCCATGTCGCGCGGAGTTAAAAATAAGCCAAAACCTCCGTAAGGTGTGTTATCCTTGTTACGACTCCAATAATAATTAGTGATTCCCAGTGGTTTAAAAAGGTTTTGCTCGGCAAATTCAACGAAATCGGTTTTTGTAGCATTAGAAATTACTTTCACCAACAATTGTGGATCGGAATTTTTATAATCTGCTATTTTCCCCGGTAAATACTTCATCGGGCGATTCAAAATATATTGAGTTAAATCGTTGGGAACCATAGCTAATAGATCCTCCTCTTCCTGTCCGTCATTACTGTAGTCAATCCCTGAGCGCATCGTTAAGCATTCTTCAATGGTAAGCGGCGCAAGTTGCGGATAGGTATATTGCAGATATTCAGGAATGTAACTAAATACTAAATCCGATACACTGCGAATGTAGCCTTGATCATAAGCTATTCCGGTAAGCATAGACATGAAACTTTTGGTAACCGACCAAAGATGACGTGGTGCAGTCCTGTCGAACTGTGTTCTTGGATATGCCTCTGCTACTAACTCTCCATTTTTCACGATAACCAAGCTACGGATTAACACGAGGTCATCATTAGAGTAAACAAGACTCATTACTTCATTGAAAATACGCATGTCGAAAATCTGAGCAGTTGCCGTATTGATCTTCCACCCGTCGTTTAGTTGTATCGGAATATAAGTAATGTCGTCTGTTTTAAGGTTTTTATCTTTTAAGCATCCTGTAAATACTATTATAATAGATAGAATGATTATGATTCGTTTCATGGTTACTTTTTAAAAGAATATTTTACACTTATTTGATTCGTAAGCAATTGAGATTTAAGCGAAGTGGTCGTTTGTTCATAAAGTATTTTATAACCAAATGTTAATTGTCTGTTTGAAGTCAACTTGACCCCAAAGAAAATCCCTGTTTCAATTTCAAAATATTTATACCCAATAGCAACAAATTGAAAATTGCTGTGCATTCGTTTCAGAATATCGTAAAGTTTTAAATCGGGTTCATTTAATACTAAACTGCGATCTTCTGCCGGACGACTTATAACACCTATCACCGGTAAATTAAGCGGAATAAATAACGTCCATTTTTCATGAATGGGTATAGGATAACATACTGAAAATCCCAAATTAATTTTAGTACGCCAATAGTTATGATGAGAATCTAAGAACTCATTTCTGTAAAACATGGTGGCATAATTGACAATTCCTCCCAATTGTATTTTTTCTTTCACATTGGTTAGCAACCTGTAGTAAATATTGGGTTGTAAATAATGATTATCCACCCCACCCCAACCGTAACGATTCCATAATGGAGCCAAGTCGATAGTTAACCCTACTTCATGGTTCAGCGAATGTTTGTTTATGGAGTAATGTACGCCAAAAGATAAGTTCAGCCCGTTGTTTCTCAATCCGTTTAATAGTTTATCTTTATATTGGGCATTACCGGTTGAGAATGAGATTTGTATGCCATCTCCGGGGGGAAGAAGAGATTGCCCGCTTATTGTTTTTATAGCCAGCAAGAGAATGCAAAGTAGAAATTTTATTTTGTGCTTGTGCATAATATTTTATTAAAATCGGATTTATTTTGCCACCTCGTAATGATGGGCATAAGCAGGGCATTTTTGCGTTGTTTGGCAAGAAGCAGCAAAAAAAGCAAGGGCTGCAAGGCAAAGTGTGAGGGCGATGGCTCGTTTCATAAGATTATTTTTGGGTTATTTTAATGAACGGCAAATGTATATTTTTTTACCATAAATTCTTCTATTTTTGCCCCCTCATTCCATTTTATGGCTAAAGACATCATTTCCCAAATAACCACCTCCGAATACCAGTATGGCTTTGTCTCCAATATTGACGTAGAAGAGTTTCCTAAAGGATTGAATGAAGAGGTGATTCGATTGATTTCTAAAAGAAAAAACGAACCTGAATGGTTGCTTGAATTTCGCTTAGTAGCATTTGCAAAGTGGAAAACGATGACAGAACCCGAGTGGGCACACCTCACATATAAAAAACCCGATTATCAGGAAATAACGTATCTCGCTATTCCCAAAAACAAAAATGTAGATGCGGAAAAAGGAGCAGTGGATGCTACGTTAATAGACACTTTTAACAAATTGGGAATTTCATTAGACGAACAGCGTTTGTCGGAGGTTGCTGTGGACGCGGTAATTGACTCGGTTTCCGTAAAAACCACCTTTTCAGAACAGTTAGAAAAGGAAGGAATTATTTTTTGTTCTTTCGGGGAAGCAGTGCATAAATGTCCTGAGTTGGTAAAAGAGTACTTAGGCTCGGTGGTGCCTGTTAGCGATAACTTTTTTGCCGCGCTCAATTCGGCGGTTTTCAGCGAGGGCTCTTTTTGCTACATACCCAAAGGTGTGCGCTGCCCCATGGAACTTTCTACTTATTTTAGAATTAACGCTTCCGGTACCGGGCAGTTTGAGCGCACCTTGCTCATTGCCGACGAAGGCGCATACGTGAGCTACATGGAAGGCTGCACTGCACCCCAACGCGATGAAAACCAACTCCACGCCGCCGTAGTAGAAATTGTAGCGCTCAAAGATGCTGAGGTAAAATATTCTACCGTGCAAAACTGGTATCCCGGCGATAAAAACGGCAACGGCGGAATCTATAATTTCGTTACCAAACGCGGGCTGTGTAAAGGCGCAAATTCTAAAATTTCGTGGACGCAAGTGGAAACAGGCTCTGCCGTTACGTGGAAATATCCGAGTTGCGTGTTGCAAGGCGATAATTCGATAGGCGAATTTTATTCAGTAGCATTAACCAACAATTTTCAACAGGCAGATACCGGCACCAAGATGATTCACTTGGGAAATAATACCCGCAGTTTGATTGTTTCTAAAGGAATTTCCGCAGGAAAAAGTCAAAACAGCTACAGGGGTTTGGTGCGCGTAGCTAAAAAAGCAGAAAATGCACGCAACTTCTCGCAATGCGATTCATTGTTGATGGGCGACAAATGCGGCGCACATACCTGGCCCTACATAGATTGCCTTAATAAAAGCGCCATGCTGGAACATGAAGCCACTACTTCTAAAATTTCAGACGACCAGCTGTTTTACTGCCAACAGCGCGGCATTGACAAAGAATCTGCTATTAGTTTAATTGTGAATGGATATGCCAAAGATGTGCTTAATAAACTTCCTATGGAATTTGCTGCGGAAGCACAGAAATTGCTGACGATCAGCCTCGAAGGAAGTGTAGGTTAATTCGCACTCACTATGACAGCGCTTTCAACCTCTCCATCACCCACTCCTTATCCTCCTGATACGTTACCCCAAACCACTCCGCATCACAATCAATAATTTTTATAGCAGCTAAGCGATTTGTTATAAAATAATTGATAGCCGTAGGAATCGGAAACTCAGATTTTGGATTATCATTGTTTTCTATTAAAAACCGAATAAAAAGTTCATTTATAAAAGTGAAAAAATAGGGCATAAATCCCCAAAAGTTCATAGAAACCGGCTCGTCTCCTGTAAGTATGACTGTGTCTTTTTCATCCGTATTTTGAATGGTATTATTTTTTCGTTCAATTTTTGTCATTTCGGTAATGGAGATTAGTTCTCTGCTTTCGTTTGCTTGACACACGCCACGGGCTACCGTGCCATGTTCCGAAAGTGTATTTTTCAATTGGTATCCAATCATGGCAAACACCGGTTTTTCGCCATGATGAGGTTGTTGTAAAAAATCAGCCATAGCAACAAAAGCTTTCCGGCTATAAAAATCATCGGCGTTGATTACGGCAAACGGTTCTTTTATGGCAGCTTTAGCAACAAGAATTGCGTGCGCTGTGCCGTATGGTTTCTCTCGTTCCGGGTTTTTAGAAAATCCTTCGGGAAGCGTGTCTAACTCTTGAAACACACATTCACATTGTATTTTATGTTTATATTTCGATAATATTTGAACCTCGAAAGATTCTTGCATGATTTTTCTGATGACGAAAACCACTTTGGTAAAACCTGCGGCAATGGCGTCATCTACAGAATAATCCATGATGGTTTCTCCGTTGGTACCTAAGGCGGCCAATTGTTTCAACCCGCCGTAGCGGCTTCCCATGCCGGCGGCTAAGATTAAGAGGGTGATGTTTTTCATGAGTGGTTAGTGGTTAGTGGTTAGTGGTTAGTGGTTAGTGATTAGTGGTTAGTGGTTAGTGGTTAGTGGTTAGAGGTTAGTTATATTCTGTTTAATACGTTAGTAATTAATATGTTCATTTGTTGGTTATAATCTTTTAAAAATTGATGGGTCATGCGGTTGGCGATTGCGAGGCAAACGGTTAATGTTTTATGTTCGAGTAAATTTCCTAATCCGTAAATGGCTGAGCACTCCATCTCTAAGTTTGTAATTCTTTGATTTTGATACATGAAGGCTTCTATTTTTTCATTCAAATGGGGAAATGCCAGTGGGGCTCTCACATACCTGCCTTGGGGACCAAAAAACCCCGGCGCACTTGCCGTAATGCCGTGCACCATATCGAATGCGATGGTTTCCAAAAGCGTTGAGTCGGCTGGAAAACAGTAAGGGTAGGGGAGGCGTTCTCCCCAGCCGGTAAACTCAACGAAGTATGCCACGAGATCCTCATATTCATGCGAATTGTGTTTGTAGAATTGCAGTAATCCGTCGAATCCGAAACCTTTTTTTGCAGCAATAAAGGAGCCCACCGGAATATCTTTCTGAATGGCGCCGCACGTTCCAATACGCACCATGGTGAGCGTTTTATGCTCGGGCTTGCGTTCCATTTTTGGTAAGTCAACATTTGCCAAAGCGTCCAATTCTGTCATTACGATGTCAATATTATCTGTGCCCATACCGGTGGAAATGACAGATATTTTTTTGTTTTGGTACCAACCTGTGTGTGTGGTTAATTCTCTGTGTGAGTGCGTAAATTCTACAGAATCGAACTTAGCGGATATGGTTTCAACACGCCCGGGATCGCCTACTAAGATAATCTTATCAGCTAAGTTTTCGGGGTGAATGCCAATGTGATAGATGCTGCCATTGGGTTGTAAAGGTAACTCGGAAGGGGGAATTTTCATAGTGCAAAAAATTTCTGCAAAAATAATATATTTTTGCGCCCACAAAATCGGCGAGGTAGCTCAGATGGTTAGAGCGTCGGATTCATAACCCGGAGGTCACGAGTTCAACTCTCGTTCTCGCCACTTATCTTATAAAATTAGTTCTCTCCCTTGGCTCTTGTTTCGGCCGCTCAACCCCTGCTTCCTTCCCCGCTTCAATAGATTTTAGCAGCCATGCCATATTATTTCCCAGCGTGCGCATAATTTGCAATCCCTCTTTATCCTGGCGAACCTCGTCAGGTGTGTTTCCGTGCACCATATTCCAATATTGCGAGGAAACTACCGGCATGTTATTGATAGTAAAGTACATGTTTAATTGTTGCCATGCCGCCACAGTGCCTGCTCTGCGCGCCGATACAACGCCTGCGCCGGGCTTGTATGCCAAGTGCCGGCTTCCACTGTAAAACAACCGGTCTAAGAACGATTTCATGGTGCCGTTAATTCCGGAATAATACACAGGGCTGCCGAAAATAAAGCCATCGGCTGTTTTTGCCTTTTCGGCAACTTCGTTCACAAGGTCGTCGAAAATGCAAACTCCTGTTTCTCTACATTTTGCACAGGCGATACAGCCGCGTATCGCTTCGCTTCCAATTTGAATAATTTCGGTTTCGATGCCATTCTCGTTTAAGGCTTTGGCTACTTCGCTTAATGCGGTGAAGGTGCAGCCTTCTTTGTTTGGGCTGCCGTTTAGGAGGAGGACTTTCATTGTTTTTGTAATTGAATCATTCATAATTGTTTTGCTTGTTTCAGGTGGTGTGTTTACTTGCATGTTGCTGCTGCTACAGGCGAATAGAACGCTTGTCATTAATAATAAAGTTAATTTTTTCATTGTATTTTAATTTTGATATAAACTACCCCGTCTCGCTTCGCGAGACACCCCTTCAAAATTTGAAGGGGATTTTTTCATCACCTCATCACCTCATCACCTCATCACCTCATCATCTCATCACCTCATCATCTCATCACCTCATCACCTCATCACCTCATCACCTCATCACGCCTCCTCTGCCAAAAATCGCTCCGCCTCTATCGCCGCTTTACACCCCGAGGCCGCCGCCGTGCACGCCTGCCGGTAGTGCGGGTCTTGCACATCGCCGGCAGCAAAAACACCCGGAACGTTGGTTAATGGGCGTACACCCTGCGTTTTGATATAGCCGTGCGCATCCAATTCTAATTGCCCCACAAACAGATCCGTTACGGGGGTTACCCCGATAGCCACAAAAATACCGTCTAAAGAAATTTCTTTAAAGTCTTCTGTTTTAATGTTTTGAATGCGTAATCCCGTTACTTTTCTTGAGAAACCTTGCCTTTCCCCTAAAACCTCAGTAGGAACAGCATCTAACACCGGCTCAATATTTGGCGTTCTGAAAATCCTGTCCTGCATAGCTTTTGAAGCGCGAAACTGATTGCGTCGATGTACTAAATAAACCTTTTCCGCAATTTTGGAAAGGTAGTGCGCCTCTTCCAGCGCCGTATCTCCGCCCCCGATAACGGCAACGGTTTTGCCTTTAAAGAACGCGCCGTCGCAGGTAGCGCAGGTAGAAACGCCGAATCCGCGATATTGCGATTCGGTTTCCAAGCCTAACCACCGCGCGGTAGCTCCGGTAGCCACAATGACGGTTTCGGCAAAAACCTCCCGCTCATAATCCACCACTAAGCGAAACGGGCGCTTGGAAAAATCCACCTCAGTAATCTCTCCCGAACGAATTTCGGCGCCGCAATGCACGGCTTGTTTCCGAATATCATCTACAATTACTGTTCCGGATTCACCTTCGGGATAGCCGGGGAAGTTTTCTACTTCCGAAGTAATCGTTAATTGCCCGCCGGGCTGCATGCCCTCATAAATCACGGGCTTCAGTCCGGCGCGCGAGGCGTAAATGCCGGCGGTGTACCCTGCCGGTCCCGCACCAATAATCAAACATGTAAATTTTTCTGTCATAAATATTTAATTTTCATTTAGTCGTCTTCAAAAAGTTCTTCTAAATCAATAACTAAGCCTTCTAAAGTTTGCACGGGCACTTTGGTCGTTTCGCGAGCAATTTCGTAAGTAGTACCGTCATCGTATTTGCCCTCCGGCTGCAAAAGAAAAACCTTTACTGCTTCATCTTTGGGATAAACAACCCAATATTCCTTTACACCTGCTTTTTCATAAAGATTGAATTTCTCATTCAAATCTCGTTTGCTCGTACTTGGAGAAATTACCTCTACGACCAGGTCCGGCGCGCCAATACAGCCATTTTTATCCAATTTGGAGGCATCGCAGATTACGCAAATATCAGGCTGCACTACGTTGTAAATCTTGTCATTGGCAGTTTCGCCATTCAAAGGCAAACGCACATCAAACGGAGCGGTGTAGATTTTGCATTTTCCTTTTCTTCTTTTCACAAAAGGCAAAGCCCTGTGGAGAAATGAGATGATTGCTGCCGCATGTTCGCGTAGCGGCGCTGCAAACAGATAAATTACGCCATCTATAATTTCCCGCATCTTATCATCCGTCCATGTTAAGTAATCGGCGTAAGAATAGCGGTGCGCTGTATAAGCGATAGGCGGCTCTTTCGCGACGAAGGGTTCTTGGTTAGATTCAAGTGATTCATTGATAGATTCATTGATAGAATCTTTGTCGGTTTTTTTCTCTGATTTGTTCATTTTTATTTCTTTTTAATTGACGCGGCGAATATCCATAATTTTTTTTAATTGAGATTTTATACAAATATATTTTTATTTTTGCGAATCGTATTGAGTAAAAATACTCAATGTTTTGAGTAAAATAAAACATGATGATAGAAAGAACTTATTTGCAAAATCTTATGAAAATAATGAATGAGCCGAGAAGGTTCATTCAGGTGCTTTATGGTCCGCGCCAAGTGGGAAAAACAACACTCGTGCTGCAATTTCTCTCAAAAATTGTAACCGAAAGCATGTACGAAACTGCCGATACCGTAATGGCAGCCGATGCAAAGTGGTTGCAAACTGTTTGGGAAACAGCCCGAATTAGGTTAAAATTATCCGGCGCACAAGAATTGATTTTGGTAGTAGATGAAATTCAAAAGATTGATAATTGGAGCGAAACGGTAAAAAAACTTTGGGATGAAGACAACAGGACAGCAACCCATATTAAAGTGATTCTGCTCGGCTCCTCAAGTTTGCTCATTCAAAAAGGATTGACAGAATCGCTTGCCGGACGTTTTGAGAAAACCTACATCGGGCATTGGTCTTTC
>WQWP01000043.1 GCA_009787485.1 Lentimicrobiaceae bacterium
CGCACCGGTTTACAGCGACAATATGCTGTTTTGCATGAGCGCATACGGCAAAGGCTCAGTAATGTTGCGTTTGATAAATGGCGGCAGAAACGTAGAAAAAGTTTGGGAAATAACCGAACTGGGGCATCAAACCGGCCATGTAATAAAATTTGGCGATTATATTTACGGCTCCGGCGAGAAAACGCACTGGCATTGCGTGCATTGGCAAACAGGAAAAGTAATGTACAGCGACAACACACTCGCAAGAGGCAATATCATTGCCGCCGATGGAATGTTGTACATTTATTCGGATAAAGGCGAAATGGCGTTAGTAAAGCCAAATCCGCAGAAGTTTGAAATGGTGAGCAAGTTTCCAATAACTTTGGGTACGGAACAGCACTTTGCGCATCCGGTTATTTATCAAGGGGTGATGTATGTGAGGCATGGGGATGGGGTGATGGCGTATGGGATAAATTAGGAATTAGAAATTAGGAATTAAGAATTAAGAGAATTAACCATTGCCGTCAGTTTTAACTGACGGAACAGAATAAAGAATTAAAAATTAAGGGTTAAGGGTGATGAAAAAGAAATAATTGTGCTTGTTACCGTACTTGTTGTGTCGATTTACGTCGGCATAATCGTATTTTGGCATTTTTACACGCCCGATTTTAATATTACTATTCAAAACCCAGGTGCTGATAATCGTCCCGAAGAGAGTGCACGCAGCGCTGATGATGTGGTAATTGGGGAGTTTTTTATGCGCTATGACGAAGCGACCTCATCTCTAACAGGGCAATGGGCTTGCTTTAGGGGCAGCGATTATAAAAATATTGCTTCTACAAGCGCTACATTTAATTTTTCATCCGATTTTCCGGTGCAATGGAAAGTAGAAACCGGCGAAGGTTATGCTGCCCCCGTTATTTACAACGGTTTGGTGTATTTGCTTGATTATGATGAAAAACTAAGTTCCGATGCTTTGCGTTGTTTTTCTTTGGAAACAGGAACAGAGCTTTGGCGCAGGTGGTATCGCGTGCCGATGAAACGGAATCACGGGTTTTCGCGCACGGCTCCGGTAGTAACCGGCAAATACGTGATTACCGTAGGACCGATGGGGCATGTAATGTGCTGCAACCCAATTACAGGTGAACTGAAATGGACGTTAGACATGCAAAAACAATTTGAAACGGAAGTGCCGCACTGGTACTCCGGGCAATGCCCACGAATAGAAGATAACCAACTGATTTTAGCGCCCGCCGGAAAAGAGGTATTGATGGTGGGAATTGATTGTGAAACAGGAGAAATTGCTTGGCAAACACCCAATTCGATAGGCTATAAAATGTCGCACTCCTCCGTGATGCCAATGATGCTTCTCGGAAAGAAAACGTACATATATTCTGGAATTGGCGGCGTTTGTGGTATATCGGGCGACGTTGCCGATAAGGGCAAACTGCTGTGGCATGTGGATACGTGGAAACCCTCGGTGGTTGCGCCCTCTCCTTTGCAACTGTCATCTAACGAAATATTGTTAACCGCCGGTTACGGAGCAGGCGGCGCATTGCTGCAAGTAAAGCACACAGACGGAAAATGGTCGGCAACTATTGTTGACCGCTACAAATCGAACGAGGGGGCATCAAGCGAACAGCAAACGCCCATACTCTATGAGCAAATGGTGATTACCATTCCACCGAAAGACGGCGGTATAATTCGGAGCAAATTAGTAGCCTATTCACCTTCCAATTTGCGCACCCCGATATGGGAATCGGCGGCAGATGAGCGTTTTGGATTAGGGCCCTATTTTGTAATCAACAACTACTTGTTTGCGTTGAAAGATGATGGCGAATTGTATGTGTATCAGCTACAACAACGAAGAATGACGTTAGTTAAGAAACAGCGTATCATGAACGGGCGCGATGCCTGGGGACCGATGGCGTACGCGGATGGGTACTTGATGCTGGGGGATGCGGACTGGGTTTATTGTTTGAAAATAAATTAAAATTATGAATAAAACGCTTAAAATAACCTTAAACATCCTAATATTCACCCTCATTGCAGCATTCGGATACTACATGTTTCATTCAATGAAATCAGAGAGAATAGCAACTCTATTAAGCCAAGAAAATACAGAACTTACATTTACTTCTCCCTACGAAAAAACAAACAGTTTTGATATTGCCTCCGAAATACTGTGCTTCGATATATCGAACAACTCGATTTACGTTGCTTTGCTCGATAAAATTTCCGTTTTCGATTTATTAGGCACCCCAAAATACAATTTTACAATAGAAGCCGGTTTGCGCGACATTTTTGTTGAAAACGAAATAATCTACCTGTTATACCCCACAAAAATAGTTTTATACAACCCCAACGGGCAAAAAAAAGAGGAATGGAACGCCTGCAGCAAAAACTCCGATTATTGCGCCTTAACCACCACCAAAGATTACGTTTTCGTAACCGATGCCGAAAACAAAAACATCGTTCAATATAACAAACAGGGGCAATTGGTGCGCTTCATCAAAAGCCCTGATGGTTTTACCATTCCAAGCTATGCTTTTGATATTATCAGTATAAATGATACCATTTATTGTTCCAACTCAGGCAGGCACAAAATTGAAAGCTATACGATTGATGGCGAGTTCATCGCTTCGTTTGGAAAACCCGGAGCGCAAGCCGGCGCTTTCGCAGGATGTTGTAATCCGGTTTATCTTGCCAAAAGCGCTGACGGAAATATTTTAACCTCGGAAAAAGGAAATCCGCGCATTTCGTGTTATGAAAGAAATGGAAAATTTAGAACGATTTTATTCGACAGCAACATGTTGGGTGGCGGAACAACCGCATATAGAATGTGCGTTTTTGGGGAGAATATTTTTATTGCAAATGGAAAAACGATTTTGATATATGGTAGAGACAAGGCATGTCTTGTCTCTACAACGGAAAATTCATGCGCCGGATGCCCCATGCGTGAAAAATGCAAAAAATAATAAATTTGCCAAATTTTTGAAATACGTATGAATAATCCTGAAAAACGAAGAAAACTACTAAAAACCTGCGCAAGATTCTTTGCAATTTCCGCAATATTAGCCCTCATCATATTTTCATACCAAAAAACCACCGTAAAAGAAGCAGCCTATTTTTGGCAGATTGACCCCGAATTGTGCATTGCCTGCGGGCTTTGCGAAACCCAATGCGTATTGCCCGTATCGGCAGTTAAAGCCGTACATGCAAAAGAGGTTTGCGGGTTCTGCGATTTGTGCGGAGGCTACTTCCGCGCAAATGTGAAAGAACTGACCACCGCCGCCGAAAACCTGATGTGCCCCACTGGCGCCATTCAGCGCAGATTTATAGAAGAACCATTTTTTGAATATACCCTAAATGAAGAGCTTTGCACCGGTTGCGGAAAATGTGTGAAAGGGTGCAATGCATTCGGAAATGGAGCGCTGTTCTTACAGATAAAGCAGGAACTCTGCAAAAACTGTAACGAATGCCAGATAGCCAAAGTTTGCCCGGAAGGAGCTATAAAACGGGGAAGAAAAGCGTATTTTAAACCATATTAATAAATAATAAACGTAAACCATTTTTTTATGATTGAAGCAATACACGGTATAATTGGATCCATAAACAATGTTATATGGGGTTGGCCTTTAATTGTTTTATTGATAGGCACACATATTTTTCTGACTTTCAAGTTGAAATTTATTCAAAGATATACTTTTAAAGCGCTGAAACTTGCCTTTAAAAAAGATAAGGGCGCTCCCGGTGACGTAAGCCAGTTTGGCGCGCTATCCACTGCTTTGGCGGCAACACTCGGCACCGGCAACATAGTAGGGGTTGCCATGGCGATATATTTAGGTGGCCCCGGCGCTATTTTCTGGCTGTGGATAGCCGGTTTTTTCGGAATTGCTACAAAGTACGGTGAGGGACTGCTTGCGATAAAATACAGGGTGCAAACATCGGATGGCACTATGCTGGGCGGGCCTATGTATGCATTAGAGCGCGGACTTAAAATGAAGTGGCTTGGTATTTTGTTTGCCGCTTTTTGCGCACTTGCCGCTTTTGGAGCCGGAAACATGGTGCAGGTAAACGCCATTTCGGTGATGATGGAACACCAATTTAACGTAAATGTGCACATTACAGGGCTGATACTCTTTGCCATTACCTTTGCGGTGGTGGTGGGAGGTATTAAATCCATAGCCAAAGTATCCGCAAAAGTTGTTCCCACCTATGCGGTGATCTTCATTATTATGAACTTAGTGGTAATTGGAATGAACTACGCTTACATTCCTGACGCATTTTCATTAATTATTAAAAACGCATTTACTCCACGGGCAGCGGGTGGCGGCTTTGTAGCATCTACCATGTTGATAGCCATGCGCTTTGGAGTTGCCAGAGGAATATTCTCAAACGAATCAGGATTAGGCTCCGCACCGATAGCGGCAGCGGCGGCAACCACAAGAAACCCCGTGCGGCAAGCTTTAGTATCTATGTCGGCAGTATTTTTAGATACTATTGTAATGTGCCTCTTAACAGGATTAATGTTAATTACCACCATCCTTAAAAACCCAAGTGCTTACGACGGGCTTGAAGGTGGACAGTTTGTAGCTTTTGCCTACAACCAAATTCCGATTATCGGTCCCATTATACTTACCGTTGGCTTATTCCTGTTTGCCTGGACAACGGTACTTGGCTGGTGTTACTACGCCGAAAGGTCGTTAGAGTACATATTCGGCAAGAAATGTATTCTCCCTTTCAGAATCATTTTCAGTGCAGTAGCCTATGTAGGCGCAGTGGTTCCTTTGGCGCTGGTGTGGGAAGCGGCAGATATGTTTAACGCTTTTATGGCAATTCCTAACCTTATCGCACTCATATTGTTGAGCGGCGTCATCGTTAAAGAAACTCAAAAATATCTGTGGAGTGATAATTTGGATGCGGTTTCTATGGATGAGTTGACGGTGATTGACAAGTAATCCTGCTAATCTTATAAATCTTTTGAAAATCATGGTTCAGACTCAATCCCGCTTCCCTAGACCCGACTTCGAATCAGGCTACGTTTACCCTGAGCAACACTTCTTTACCCCCAACGAGGCGCTGTGGTCGTACATAGATATTGCGCTTCTCGTGCTCCTGATGGGTTTTGTGGCATGGGCAGTTCTAAAGAAGCAGATTCGATGGCCCGTTATGCTGACCTCCGTGATTTCAATTGCATACTTCGGATTTTTCAGACACGGGTGCGTATGCAGCATCGGCGCCGTGCAAAATGTAGCGCTAGGATTGGCAAGCGATTCATACACAATCTCATTATTTGTATTGCTATTATTTATACTACCCATTATTTTTACGCTGTTTTTCGGCAGAGTGTTTTGCGCCGGCGTATGTCCGATAGGCGCATTGCAAGAAGTGGTAAATATCAAAAACTACAAACTGTCGAAAGCGGTAACGGGCATTCTAAGTATTTTCCCCTGGATCTACTTAGGTTTCGCCGTGTTATTTGCCGTAACCAACAACGGGTTTATTATCTGTCGCTATGATCCGTTTGTCGGGATTTTTCGCTTAGGCGGTGAGTTGCCGTTACTGCTGTTTGGTATTTTGCTGTTGATTGTTTCCGTTTTCACCGGACGCCCGTTTTGCCGCTTCATTTGCCCCTACGGCGCTATCCTCAGCCTTTTTGCAAGAGTTTCGTTCCGGCAGGTAAAAATTACCAAAAAAGAGTGCATCAATTGCCAACTATGTCACAACGCTTGTCCGGTGGATGCCATACGCCCACCTTACGATAATATAGTGAAAGAGAACCGATCAACCGGAGTGAAACGGATTTTGCGGTACATCGTTTTCCTACCTTTTATGGTAATGGCTGGTGCAACCGTAATGTATATGCTCGGCGACAAGTTTGGTAAAATGAACGAGGAGTTTCAAATTTGGTCAGGAATCACCGGCGCATTCATCGGCTTGGTTATCGGATTAACACTTATTAATTTATCTACAAAAAGAACACGGAAATATTATGAGATTGAGGATACGGATTGTGTTTGTTGTGGGAGGTGTTTTCGTTATTGTCCGCAGAATGGACTCTCGCAAAGACGCGAAGACGCAAAGTAAAAAACTCTTTGCGCCTCTGCGCCTTTGCGAGAAAAAATAAAACCTCGCAAGAAAAATAATTACAACTCCAAAATCGTTTATCCAAGATAAATTCAAATATTTATCCCATGAAAAAAACGCACCTTCTTATATTGGCATTAGTTACAGCCGTTTTATTCGTCGTTTTATTTTATAAAAAATCATTGGGAATTAACCTGCTTCTATTTCAAGCGGTTATGATTCCTGTAATGCTTTATGTAAATCGTCCGGTTAAATTTAATTTATTGACAAGCAGCATTTTATTTGCAACAGGATTAAGTGCAATTTTCGCTGTAGTAGTAAACACTTCGTGGGGAATTGTGGTTAACTTTCTTCTTCTGTTCTGTTTGGGTTACGTGTTGGCTTTTCCTAAAGGAAAATCATTTTTTCATGCGGCTTGTGGCACATTCCTACGCTGCTTTTTGGCACAAATCAGCATGTTCACATCGCATCCTGAAGAAAAAACAAATTCAAATAGTGGCTCTCCTCTAAAAAGAAAGTTATATAAATTCTTCTTCTTCTTTTTCATTCCTGTTTGTATCTTGCTCTTTTTCTTTCTGTTGTATTTAACGTCAAGTTCTATATTTTTCAAATCTGTGCAGCCTGTTTTGAACAAAATAGCCGACCTGTTTTCCAACGTAAAATTTTCTTTGTTTTTCTGTTTTATATTGGGGTTAATTGTTGTTAATCCATTGTTAATGAGAACAAAAAAGCTGCCAATTTATGAACATGATTTATCTTCATCAAATCATTTAAAACGTATTCGAAAAAAACACTTTTTCTCATTTCGGGCAACCGCTTTGAAAACTCAAAATATAACAGGAGTTGTGTTGTTGTTTATGCTTAATGCGTTGATCTTATGTTTCAATTATATAGACATTACCAACATTTGGATAGGATTTGAATGGAACGGCACTTTTTTAAAAGAATTTGTTCATGAAGGCACCTGGATTTTACTGTTTTCCGTATTCATATCTGCCATTATAGCCTTGTATTTTTTTAATAATAATCTGAATTTTTATTCGAAAAACAAATTACTCAAACGATTAACTGTACTTTGGATTGTTCAAAATCTAATTATGACTATTTCTGTTGTTATTCGTAACCTTTACTATATCAACCACTTTGGATTGGCATACAAACGCATTGCTGTTTTATTTTTCCTGATTTTGGTTGCCATTGGATTGGTTACTATCATTATTAAAGTTCTAAAAATTAAAAGCAGTTATTTTTTATGGAGGGTAAATGGCTTTTCTTTATTGGTTGTGCTTACCGTTTCGGCTCTGTTTAATTGGGATGTAATGATTGCAAAATATAACTTTGCACACTATAATCGTTCTTTAATCGAATATAGATTTATGTATAAATTGAGCGATGCCGCATTGCCATACACGACAAAAACGCTGGAACAACTAGCTGATATTAACGCTGTTCAAATTAAAACAATGCCTTTTGATATTTCTCAAAGTTATTTATGGAGTTACCAGGAATATTATGAGCGCATTAATAAAAAGAGAGATGATTTTTTGAGCGACTATACATCTCGAAAATTTTTGGAATGGAATTTACCTGATTATTTGGCTTTTAAGAGATTGGAGGCGCAATTCTATGAACTCTCGCAAAGACGCGAAGACGCAAAGTAAAAAAACTCTTTGCGCCTTTGCGCCTTTGCGAGAAAAAAATAAAACCTTGCGAAAAAAATGAAAAAAACAATTACCCGAAACATTGCCATAACCTCCGCAATTTTCCTCATTGCATTTTCCATTATGCTAATAACCAATTATTTTCAAGTTCGTAACGCGAACACCTTGGAAGTAATTGAAGCACTAAAGCAAACCAACGAACAATACAGCGATAACCCACAATTACAAGAACAGATCCGCGAATTAGACTTGTTGGCAAGAAAAGCCTATTTTATTAACCTCAACCGGCTTAAAACAGGCGTTGCCATTTTGCTAGCTATGGCGGTTGTATTTGTAATTTCTTTACGAATTTGCTTTGCAAAAAGCAAAGATATCCCCAACAAAGAAATTGACCCCATTGACGACTGGGCAATCCAATCAAAAGCAAGAAAATACATTGTTTGGATAGCAAGCGGCTTAGCGCTGGGCGGAGCTGTTTTTGCCCTGTTAACTTCCCCACATCTAAAAAAAGAAAACACTCAAATAATAATCGCAGAGTCGATTTCTGTCGAACAAGTCGAACAAATTGAACAAGAAACACAACCAGCAGAAGAATTAACAGAAACCTCAGTAGCCACAGAAATCTCAAAAATCACCCACAACGCCTTCAGAGGCAACAACTCCCTCGGCTTAAGCAGCGCAAAAAAGATTCCAACTTCATGGAACTTACAATCTGGCAAGCATATTCTTTGGAGAGTGGACGTTCCGCGCAGAGGCTATAATTCGCCGATAATCAACGGAAACAAGATTTTCTTTTCGGGAGCAGATGAAAAAACACGGGAGTTGTTTTGCTATGAGTTAAGCTCAGGAAAGCAATTATGGAAGTTGGAAGCCAAAAACATCCCCGGCTCGCCCGGCCAGCCGCCAAAAACAACGGATGATACCGGATTGGCAGCTTCGAGCGTTGCTACCAACGGCGAGGTGGTTTGCGCTATTTTCGGCACCGGCGATCTCATTTGCGCCGATGTGAACGGCAAACGGTTATGGGCTAAAAACATCGGCGTGCCCGATAACCCTTACGGATACGCGTCATCGCTGATTATTTACGAAAATCTATTGATCATACAGTACGACAACCACAACTCGCCCAAAGTTATAGCCTTAGATTTAGCAAACGGAAATGAGCGTTGGTCTAAACCACGTCCTGAGAGAAATCCGTCGTGGAGCAGTCCGGTATTAGCCATAGTCAACAACCGTCCACAATTGATACTGATAGGCAATCCGGGCGTTACCTCATACAACCCAAACACCGGAGAAGCATACTGGCGCGTAGAGGTTATGTCGGGAGAGCCCGCTCCGAGCGCCGCATACGCCAACGGAACTGTTTTTGTGGCAACCGAATATGCAACAATGGCTGCCATCAATGCGAAAGATGGTTCTGTGCTTTGGAAAAGCAACGAAATTTTGCCCGAAATTGCCAGCCCTGTAGCCACAAAAGATTTTCTCTTTGTAGCTACAAGTTACGGCGTAGTAGCCAGTTTTGACCCTCAAACCGGCAAAGTGATAAAAACAATGGACTTCACTGCTGATTTTAACGCCTCCCCCATCATTGTGGAAGACAAAATCTATTTATTCTGCGCCAAAGGCACAGTATATATGCTCTCTGCCAAAGGCAATTTTACATTGATAAATTCTTTTGAAACAGGCGAAAAGACGTTTGCAACGCCGGCGTTTACTGATGGAAAAATTGTGGTTAAAACGGAGAAGAGTATTTATTGTGTGTCTGAGTAAGTCTATGTAATCTGCGTCGTTACATACTTTTCAAAGTCGCTCTAATTTAACCGTAAAGTGCCGCATAATCGGCGCCTCCCAAACAATTTCCACCCCACGCGTAATTTCTTCTCTTCGGTCGAAAACATTTTTCAAAGCTGCAGCCACAACATCCATGTGATTATTGGTGTAAGTTCTTCTCGGAATTGCCAACCGCAAAAACTCCATCCCACCAAAACGATTTTGACGCGTAACAGGATCTCTATCAGCCAACAGGTACCCGATTTCGCACCCACGAATACCGGCTTCCAAATACAATTCTATAGTTAAAGTTTGTGCCGGAAACTCCTCTTTGGGCACATGTGTCAGCACTTTCTGAGCATCAATAAAAATGGCGTGCCCACCGGCAGGTCTTTGATACGGAATGCCGTATTCGTCTAACTTTTGTGCCAGGTAAGCCACCTGCTTAATTCGAGTTTCCAGGTTTTCAAACTCGGTATTTTCGTCCAAGCCTGCGGCAATGGCGTTCATATCGCGGCCCGCCAACCCGCCGTATGTGATATATCCTTCATAGATTATACATTTCACTTTTGCCTGTTCGTACCATTCATCCAAATTAGTGGCGATGAAGCCGCCCATGTTTACTTGCGCGTCTTTTTTGGCGCTCATAGTCATGCCATCGGCGTATCTAAACATCTGTAAACAAATCTCTTTGATAGATTTCTCTTCATATCCTTTTTCGCGGGTTTTGATGAAGTAGGCATTTTCGGAAAAGCGCGCCGCATCGAACAACACAGGTTTGTGGTATTTTTTAGCCACGGCGTGAACCTCTTCCATATTTTGCATGGAAACCGGCTGACCGCCACACGTGTTATTCGTAATGGTAACTAACACAAAAGGAATTTTATCCGCATATTGCGCCAAACAATCTTCCAACATCTTGACATCCATGTTGCCTTTAAAAGGAATCTCTAATTGCGTGTCGCGCGCTTCGGCAATGGTGCAGTCCACCGCAAACGCTTTTCGCGATTCTATGTGTCCTTTCGTAGTATCAAAATGTGAGTTTCCGGGCACAATATCCCCTTCTTTAATCAAGCAGGAGAACAGCACATTTTCGGCGGCGCGCCCTTGGTGTGTGGGAATTATGTGCTTAAACCCCGTAATTGCCGTAATGGTTTCTTTCATCTTAAAGAAAGAGGTTGCGCCGGCATAACTTTCATCGCCCAGCATCATGGCAGCCCACTGCCGGTCGCTCATTGCGCCGGTGCCGGAATCGGTAAGTAAATCAATATAAACTTTTTGAGATTCTAATTGAAACACGTTGTAGTGCGCTTCTTTCAACCATTTTTCACGTTCTTTGAGCGTGCTTTTTCTGATGGACTCTACCATCTTAATTTTCCAGGATTCGGCGAAAGGGATTTTCATTGTTAGTGGTTAATGGTTAGTGGTTAGTGGTTAGTGGTTAGTGGTTAGTGGTTAGTGATTAGTGGTTAGTGGTTTTAATATTCTTTTAATTCTTAATTCCTAATTCTTAATTCCTAATTCCTAATTCTTAATTCTTCAGTTTCAAACATTTCTGACAGTATTCGCAGGCAACGGTGTTTGCATCTGCTTTTATTTTTTTGGTTTGTTTGCCGGCTTCATCGTACCAATACCAGGTTCCTGCGCAAACCCCATGATTGTAATGCCCTCTAAATATTGGTTTTCCACTTTCTCTATAGACGATATAGTCGCCATGTTCCTTGCCGTTCACATAAAAAGCTTCTGTTTGCACTGAGCCATCGCGGAAAAAGGCGTACCATTTTCCATCTCTCTGGCCTTCTTTCAGCCCGCCGGTTACATATTCTTGTTTATTTTCATAAAAATACGCCTCGCCTATTTTTTCTTGGGTGGGTTGCCCTTGCTCATCTGTTTTGTAATAGAAAACTATTTGAGGGCTATCATCGTTATAGAAAGCCACCACTTCGCCGCCGGGCGTATCCAAAGTAAACTCAGGGGTTGGAGGTTTCTGCTGCTTATTCCGACAAGCTGCAAAACATATTATTATTCCAAATATCCATAAACTCCGATAAAAAATGTTACCGGAAAAGAAAGAAAAATTAATTCTCATATTGTAAAAAATTATTCGTTAACTTCTTCTTGAGTTTGTTTTCCAATTTCTACCATCGTGGCAACAGGCATTTCATTCTCTTCTGCCGGAGGAAGATAGAAAACAGTGATCAAATCTCCTGCTTTTGCATCTATGGCTCTCGACATGTCCGCTTCAGTAATATTGAAAATCATGATTTCGTCGTTGTCCGCGTAAACAGTGATGGAAGTCATGCCCACTTCTACGATATATCCGGAAATAGCCGCGTTGTTATGGGTTTCGATTTCATTCATGAATACTACCTCTAAGGTTTTCGGTTTACAAGAGAACAATAGAAATACTGATAGCAAAACAGTTGCAATAAAAAATGTTTTTTTCATAATAAAATAGATTTTGAATTTACTATATGTTTTTTGGAGTGCAAAAGTAGTTTTTTTTGCGAGAAAATATACAACAAAATTGTAGAGACGTTGCGCGCAACGTCTCTACCGTGTTACTGATTTCAACCAAGCAATTTCCTCTGCCCACTTACTCGAATCAGGCGTTTCCAAAATTAGCGGCATATTATCAAATCGCGGGTCTTGCATCATTCTTGCGAATACCTCTTTGCCAAGAAGCCCCATGCCGATGTTTTCATGCCGGTCAACGCGACTTCCCAAGTCTTTTTTGGCGTCGTTCAGGTGGATGCCTCTCAAATAATGGGCGCCTACCACCTCATCAAACTCGCGCCATGTGTTGTAGTATCCGGCTTCCGTTTTTATGTCGTAACCGGCGGCGTAAGTGTGGCAGGTATCAAGACAAACACCTACCCGTGTTTTATCTTCAACTTTATCAATAATTTGCGCTAAATGCGAAAAACTAAAACCCAAATTTGAGCCTTGTCCGGCGGTGTTCTCAATTACAGCAGTTACTCCTTTGGTTTTTTCCAATGCCAAATTAATGGATGCTGAAATACGGCTTAAACATTCGTCCGTAGAAATGGCATGCAAATGGCTTCCCGGATGAAAATTTAACAACAAAAGTCCCAACTGCTCAACTCGTAACATTTCATCAATGAATGCCTTGCGCGATTTTTCCAAACCTTCTTTTTCCGGATGTCCCAGATTTATTAAATATGTATCATGCGGCAGAATAGATTCCGGGGCGAAGCCTTTTTTTGCACAATTCTCTTTAAAAAGTGTAATATTTTTCGCCGATAGAGGAGGCGCATCCCAACGCCGTTGGTTTTTTGTAAAAAAAGCAAAAGCGGTAGCTCCGATTACGCTGGCATTCAATGGGGCGTTTTCTACGCCACCCTCAGCGCTGACATGTGAACCTATATACTTCATAATGACTAATTTTTCGGCAAAAGTAACAAAACTATTTGGAAAGAAAGCGCTAATTTTCGCTATTTTTTGCCATTTCTCTTCACAAAAAAAATGAATATTCACAAAGTAAAAAAATATTTTGTTGATTATAAATATGTTAACATAATTACATTAAAAAAAATGGTATTTCATGCAAAATCATTGATTTTTTTATAATTTTGTTTTATGAAAGTTAGCAGGGAACAAATGTTAAATTAAAAACCTAAAAAACTGAAAGATTTAGAAAATGAGTATAAAAACAGTATCGGATAAGGAAGTACAGCAAACACTAAAAAAAGTTTTTGGATTTAATTCCTTTAAAGGCGACCAACTGAAGGTGATCAAATCATTATTAAAAGGCAAAGATTGTTTTGTGATTATGCCTACAGGTGGTGGAAAATCGCTTTGTTATCAATTACCTGCATTAATTTGCGAAGGAACGACTATTATCATTTCGCCGCTCATCGCCTTGATGAAAAACCAGGTAGATGCCCTTCGGAATTTCGGCACCGAATTGGGTATTGCCCACTTTTTAAACTCTTCTTTATCAAAAGTAGAAATAAAAGCCGTGAAAGATGATTTGCTGGCAGGCAAAACCAAACTCCTTTATGTGGCTCCCGAAACGCTTACCAAAGAAGAAAATGTAGATTTTTTCAAAGATATCAACATTTCTTTTTTTGCCATTGATGAAGCGCATTGTATTTCCGAATGGGGGCACGATTTCAGACCCGAATACAGAAGAATTAGAGAAACTATTGATAAAATTAACAAAAAAATGCCGCTCATTGCGCTCACGGCAACTGCAACGCCCAAAGTGCAAAGCGACATCCAGAAGAACCTGGGCATTGACAAAGCGGAGGTTTTTATATCTTCTTTTAATCGCCCCAACCTCTATTATGAAATTCGGGAGAAAACAAAAGAAATTGACAAAGAGATTGTTAAGTTTGTTAAAAGCCATAGCGGTAAATCGGGCATTATTTATTGTTTAAGCAGAAAAAAGGTTGAAGAATTGGCTGAATTTTTGCGCGCCAATCAGATTCGTGCGCTTCCCTACCATGCCGGGCTTGAATCGCAAGAGCGTGTATTTAACCAAGATGCGTTTTTGATGGAAGATGCTGAAATTATTGTCGCGACCATCGCTTTTGGAATGGGCATTGACAAACCTGATGTGCGTTTTGTGATCCACTACGATATGCCCAAAAGTTTGGAAGGCTATTATCAGGAAACCGGACGCGCCGGACGCGATGACGGAGAAGGGCTTTGTATCGCTTTTTACGACATCAAAGATTTATACAAATTAGAAAAATTCTCTGCTAAAAAATCAGTCGCAGAGCAGGAAATGGTAAAGCAATTATTGGCGGAAACAGCTTCGTACGCAGAATCAACCAATTGCCGAAGAAAACACATATTGCATTATTTTGGTGAAATTTATGAAAATGATAATTGCGGTTGTTGCGATGTTTGTTTGCATCCCAAACCCAAAATGAATGCTACCGAACAAGTGCAGTTAGTTATTGAAGTGATCAAAGAAGTGAAACAACAATTTGTTGATATTCACATTATTGACATCATTACCGGAGAAAAAACAACGACTATTATCAAATTTAAACACAATAAATTAAAACAATTTGGCGAAGGAGAAGAATATGAGGCTAAATTTTGGGCGAGCGTGGTTCGCGTAGCTATTTTTGAAGAGCTTATTTATAAAGATATCGAAAACTACGGTTTGCTGAAAATTTCGCCCAAAGGCGAAAAATATCTTACCAATCCATATACGCTTTACGTTCAAAAACCAAAATCAAAATCTACAGACGATGATATGGACGACGACGAAATGTCGGACGATATGATACCGGTGAAAGGTGAAGCTACCGATGCAGCTTTGTTTGCGATGTTGAAAGATTTGCGAAAATCCATTTCCGTTAAAGAAAACCTGCCGCCGTTTATCATTTTCCAGGATCCTTCTTTAGAAGACATGTGCATTCAATACCCCACCACCATTGAGGAAATGGTAAACATTACCGGCGTGGGCGCAGGAAAAGCGCAAAAATACGGCAAGCCTTTTGCCGATTTAATCAAGCAATACGTTGAAGAAAACGAAATTGATAGACCACAAGACTTCATCGTAAAATCCATAGTTAAAAAATCCGCAATTAAAGTATTTATCGTTCAATGTATTGACAGAAAATTAAATTTTGAAGACGTCGCACACGCCAAAGGATTAGACATGGACGAACTGTTAACGGAAATTGAAAGCATTGTTACTTCCGGAACCAAAATAGACATAGATTATTACATTGATGAAAACATCGAAAAATACCATCAGGAAGATATTTTAGACTACTTTGCCGAAGCCGAATCCGACTCTGCACAAATAGCTTTAGATACTTTGGGCGAAGATGATTTTAACATGGAAGAGATTCGCATCATGCGCATTAAATATTTGTCTGATGTAGGAAATTAAAGTGAAAATTTCAACATTACGCAACTTTTTTCACACTCAACTCTCCCCACTATACGAAAAACGGGAGGTTGAGGCTATTTTTTTTTGCTATATTGAATATCAATACCATATAAAAAAGCATCACTACTTTTTAAATCCTGAGATGGAAACGGGGAGGCGCGAAAACACGAAAGGGCAAAGGTGCGAAGGGAGAAGGGAGAAGGGAGAATGGAGAAGGGATTTAGAAGCGCTTTCACGGGGATATCCTATACAATATATAACAGGGAAGACCATCTTTTATGGTTTAGAGCTTCATGTTAATCCCGATGTACTTATTCCGAGACCTGAAACGGAGGAACTTGTAGAACACATTATATATTCAATATTCAATATTCAATATTCAAAAATAAAAATTCTTGATATTGGTACCGGCACCGGCGCCATGGCTATCGCTTTGGCAAAAAATATTAAAAACGCCACTGTCTATGCAACCGATGTTTCGGAAAAAGCATTAATAACCGCTCAAAAAAATGCTGACGAAAACAATGTACAAATTACCTTTTTTCACCATAACATTTTAAAAGACGACCTCGCACTTCTCCCTGATAACGTAGATATTATCGTCTCCAACCCTCCCTACATCCCACAAAGCGAAATAAAATACCTGCACAAAAATGTGGTAGATTACGAGCCAAAAACAGCACTTTTTGTACCGGACGAAAATCCTCTTATTTTTTATGACGCCATAGCGCAGGTTGCAAAAAAAATCCTCCGCGAGGGAGGATCTTTATATCTTGAGACTTATGAGAGGTTTCACGCTGAACTCTCGGCAATGCTTGCTGAAAGAGACTTCAAAGAAATTGAACTTTGGAACGATATCAACGGCAAGCCTCGCTTTGTAAGTTGCAAAAAACTATAATTTGTTAATTTTTATCGCCAAACCCGATTTCAAATTTGCGGCTTTATTTCTGTGAATAATTCCTTTTTTAACCAACTTGTCAATCAAAGAAGTTACTTTGGGAAGCTTACCTTCTGCTGCGGTTTTGTCAGACGTTAATCTAATGTCTTTTAATGCATTACGCATCGTTTTTGCAAAATAGCGATTTGCTAATCTTTTGCTGTCATTGGCTCTAATTCTTTTCTTCGCCGATTTGTGATTTGCCATTTGTATCCTTTATTTTTAATAATAATCTATCCCATTTTTTTGGGGGTGCAAAAATAAATTTTTTTTGATATGAAAATATTGGAAATTATAAAAAGATGTATGTTTTCATTCTTCACTTGGCGTTGAGGTATGTTTTATAAACAGGTGTAGTAGTCCGACTTGGGGTAGTTTCTGCAGATGGTGTAATACCTCATCGGTTATGAGATGAAAACCGCGATTTTTTCCTTTAAGCGTAAATTCAACTTGCTGAATCATTGTGTTGTTGGCTTTTGTTTTTTATTTGGCAAATATAATA
>WQWP01000044.1 GCA_009787485.1 Lentimicrobiaceae bacterium
AAAAAAAGTGTGCGAAAGTATATTTTTTTTTGAAGTACTAAGAGGGCTTTAATATATAAGGTTTTTACCTTATTTTTTACGTTTTATTTTTTGAAATAACTGCCGATTGCATAAAGTGGCACATTCGTAAGCCAAGTCTCTTTTCTATAATCCGACAATGAAGTTCTAATTGCAGTTTTAGGATTATACTTTTGACAATATGTTTTCAAACTTTTTGCTTGCAGGTTTTCGGCAGCTTTTACTTCTATAGGAATAATTTCGTTTGAATATTGAACAAGTAAATCAATTTCGGCTTTCAAACTGTCGGAAGCCCAATAAGCAATTACCAAACTATCATTTTGAGTAAGTTGCTGAAAAACAAATTGTTCAACTAATGCTCCTTTGAATTCTTCAAAGATTTCGCTTCGTCTTAAAAGCGTTTTTACGTCCAATTCAGCTATTGCCACCATGAGCCCAACATCAACCATAAAGAGTTTGAAAGCCGAAAAATCGAAATATGCTTTCAACGGTAAATCAGATTTTGTAACGCGAAAGACCTGTTTTATCAGTCCGCAATCAAGTAGCCACGCCATGGCAAGTTCAAATTCTCTTGCTCTTGCCCCTTTTTGTATTTTTGCATAAATAAATTTTCGGTTTTCTTTAGCAAGTTGAGGTAAAATAGCATTCCAAACGAGCCGAATACGAGGTACAATTTCAACAGGAGCGTGTTTTGAAAAATCACTTTCGTAGGCATCTAAAATTTTCTTTTGAATAGTGCGAACTTCGACAAAATCTTTCTTTTCGGCAAATGAAGCCACCACCGCAGGCATTCCGCCAACATAATAATATTGCCGTAGCCACTCCATGTATTTTGTTCTGAAAGAAGTAATCATTTGAAAATCACCTGTTTTTAGCAATTCGGCGAAACGTTCTTGTCCGATAGCACAAAGAAACTCGTAGAAATTCAACGGATATAAATCTAAAAAGTCAACTTTTCCAACAGGAAAGGAAACGTGTTTGTGCAACGTGATTCCAAGCAAAGAACCGGCAGCAATAACGTGATATTCAAGTGCATTTTCAGAAAAATATTTCAGCGAAGTAAGTCCGCGATTTGCCTCCTGAATTTCGTCAAAAATAATTAGTGTTGTATGTGGTTTTGCCTCTATTCCTGAAAAAGCTTTCAAATGCAATAAGATACGTTCGGGATTGAGGTCAGCTTCAAAGAGCGTTTTCATATCTTCGTCAAACTCAAAATTCACATAAATAAAATTCTCGTATTCGGTTTTGGCAAACTCTTTCATCAGCCAAGTTTTACCAACTTGACGTGCGCCGCGAAGAATCAGCGGTTGGCGTGTTGCGTTGTTTTTCCACTGTTTCAAATTTTCCAATAATGCTCTTTTCATCTCATTTCAATTTTAAAAATGCAAAAATATAATATTTTTTGAATAATCACAATTTTGGAACGTGTTTTTTGATTTAATTACATTTTTTAGAACGTCTTTATGTTTAACTCTGCGTTTTTTGGAACGTGTTTTTTGATTTTCTAATTTCTACGCTGTTGTCGCGAAGATAACAGATTTTCCTATTAATTTGCACCTCGAATTTCTATCCTAAAACTCATTAACAAAATATGATAAATCCTAAATTATTAAATCCGAAAAGCGTCGTAGTCATCGGCGCATCAAACGATGTGCAAAAACCCGGCGGAAAAGTATTTAAAAATTTGTTAGACAGTCCGTTTGCCGGAAATGTGTATGCGGTAAACCCGAAAGAAACCAACGTGCAAGGAGTTGCCTGTTTTGCCAAAGTAGAAGATTTGCCGCAGGTAGATTGCGCGATTTTAGCGGTAGCTGCCAAGTTTTGTCCACACACCGTTGAGGTTCTGGCGCACCAAAAAAACACCGGCGGTTTCATCATTCTTTCTGCCGGCTTCTCTGAAGAACATGGAGAAGGCGCAGTATTGGAAAGACAGATTGTAGAAACTATCAATAGCGTTGGCGGAACTTTAATAGGGCCCAACTGCACCGGATTTCTCAACAGAAACTATACGGGAAATTTTGCTACGCCGATACCGCCGCTGCAACCCAATGGCATTGACTTTGTTTCCGGCTCAGGCGCAACCGCCGTGTTTATTACAGAATACGGCATGAGTAATGGCTTAACATTCAATAGCATTTGGGCAGTAGGAAACTCCGCGCAAACCGGCATTGAAGAAGTGTTGGAACATTTAGATGAAACTTTCGATCCAGCCACAAGCTCGCGCGTCATCATGCTGTACATGGAAAATGTGCGCAATCCGCAGAAACTTTTGAAACACGCGGTTTCGTTGTACCATAAAGGCGCACGTTTGGCCGCTATAAAATCCGGAGGCTCTGCTGCCGGCAGCCGCGCAGCTTCCTCACACACAGGCGCATTGGCCACTAACGATGTTGCCGTAGAGGCGCTGTTCCGGAAAGCAGGGATCGTGCGTTGCCAAACCAGAGAAGAACTAACCACCGTGTGCTCCATTTTCATGCACCCCGAAGTGAAAGGAAAAAATATTGCCATTATCACACATGCCGGCGGACCGGCGGTAATGCTCACCGACATGCTCTCTAACAACAGTTTGGAAGTGCCACATCTCGAAGGTCCAAAAGCGGAAGCATTATTATCAAAATTGTATCCGGGTTCTTCTGTAGCAAACCCGATTGATTTTTTAGCCACAGGCACAGCCGAACAACTTGGATTTATTATTGACGCCTGCGAAAACGATTTCGATAACATTGATGCCATGGCGGTCATTTTCGGCTCGCCCGGACTTTTCCCCAATTGGGATGTTTACGAATTGTTGGACAACAAGATGAAAACATCCAAAAAGCCAATTTTCCCCATTCTTCCTTCGATTCAAAATGTAAAAGCAGAAATCGCAGATTTCATCGAAAATAAACATCGCATTAATTTCCCGGAAGAGTGCGTATTTGGAAGCGCATTGGCAAAGGTAGCCAACACACCAAAACCACAACCGTTACACCCCGAAATGCCAATAATAGACCATACCATTATTAGAAATGTAATAGATAATTGCACAAACGGTTATTTGCGTTTGGATGAAATCAGCGCGTTGTTAGATGCCGCCGGAATTACACGAAAACAAGAAATCGAAGTTACCACCGTAGAGGCAGCCCTTGTGGCTGCCCAAAACCTCGGTTTCCCATTAGTAATGAAGGTGGTAGGACCCATCCACAAATCCGATGTCGGCGGCGTAGTATTAAACATTAAAGACGAAGCTACCATCATTCGCGAATTCGACCGCCTCATAAAAATAAAAGACACTTACGCTGTGGAAATCAGCCCCATGTATTACGGCACGGAAATCTTCATCGGCGCCTCAAAAGAAGAAAAATTCGGACATCAAATCTTGTTCGGCTTGGGCGGAATTTTTATCGAAGTATTAAAAGATGTTAAAGCCGCATTAGCCTCGGTAGGAAAACAGGAAGCCTTAGATTTAATCAAGTTGTTGCGAGGCTATAAAATTTTGCAAGGCGTTCGCGGACAAGAACCTGTGAACGAAGAACTGTTTGCAGATACTATTACGCGCGTTTCGGCGTTAGTACAAATAGCTCCGGAAATTGTAGAAATGGACTTAAATCCCTTATTAGGAACTTCAAAAAGTATAATCGCGGTGGATGCCCGCATCAGAGTAGAAAAATAATGAAACTATTGGTGCTTCTTCCTCGCGTTCCGTATCCGCTTGAAAAAGGGGACAAATTGCGCGCATTCTATCAAATCAAAGAATTGTCGAAATATCTTGATATTTATTTGGTTGCATTGCAAGATGCGCCGCTACACGATGAAGCTTTAGAAAAAATTAAACCGTATTGCAAAGAAATTTATCTGTATAAATTATCCTGGTTTAGTAAATGCCTAGGTATCGCGCGGGCATTTCTCAAAGGATTGCCGATGCAATGTGGCTATTTTTACAGCAATAAAATAAAACAAGAAATAGAAAAGATCATCCATAAAATTTACCCCGATCATATTTACTGTTTTATGATTAGAATGGCGGAATATGTGAAACATGAAAATCTGCATAAAACATTAGATTATCAGGATGTTTTATCCGTAGGAATGAAACGGAGATCCGAGAAAGCGCCCATTTGGAAAAAACCTGTTTTTTGGTATGAGTATCGGGCATTAAGACGTTACGAAAAAAATATTTTCTCTTATTTTACTAATAAAACCATCATCACGAGCATTGACCGTGATTTGATTCATCATCCTCAAAAACAATACATTCAAGTAATTCCCAATGGCATTGATTTTGAGAGGTTTTCATACATTAAAGAAGAAAAAAAATATGATTTGATTTTTGCCGGAAATATGTCATACCCGCCCAATGTGGATGCTGTTTCATTTCTTGTGAAATCTATTTTCCCAAAACTCCTTGCCAAATTTCCGAATCTAAAACTCTGTATCTGTGGCGTTACTCCGGCTCCGGCAATCAAAGCCTTTGCCTGCGAAAACATCGTAGTTACCGGATGGGTAGATGAAATAGCGCAATACTACGCACAATCTAAAATTTTCGTTGCCCCCATGCTATTAGGCACCGGCTTGCAAAACAAACTGTTGGAAGCCATGGCGATGAAAATTCCTTGCGTGACCTCGCCCTTAGCCGGCAAACCCATCGAAGGCACCCAAAACAATCACGACTTATTAATATGTAATAAGGTAAACGAATATGTAGAAGCCATTACAAAACTATTAAGCGACAAAACTTTCTACAAAACCATAGCCGAAAACGGATACCAATTTGTAAAAGCAAACTATGATTGGGGAGAAGTTGGGAAGAGGCTGGAGGAAGTGATGAATGAGGATTAGACGATGAGATGATGAGGTGATGAGATGATAAATAATATAGCTCTGTGATACTCTGTGAACTCAGTGTCTCTGTGCTAAAAAAAACTTTAAATTATTAAATTTTTAAATCTTTAAATTCTTAAATTTTATGATTCAACGAAAACAAACCCTTTATTTATTTTTTGCAGGATTAGTTACTTTAGTACTGATTTTTATCCCTTTCGGATACCTTTACACCGACTTGGCCGGTTTTCGCTACACTGCCTTTGCCGTTCGCGACATTACACCGGATCATACCTATATATTAAGCACGATTGGAAATGCGGTATTGCTTATTGCCACCTCAGCGCTTTCGTTCATTACCATGCTCCTGTATAAAAATCGCAAACTTCAACTTAAATTAATATCGGTAAACATGTTAGTTATTTTAGCTGCTATGTTTACCATCATGTATGTATATCCGAATTTCGTATTTCCAAAATATCCGGATTTAGCCGGTGGAAAACTAGAGTACAATTATGTTATTTTAATCTGCTTCGTTTCGGCGCTTGGGATATTTTTGGCGAAAAAAGCGATTAGCAGGGATGAGGCATTGATTCGGAGTGCGGACAGGTTGCGCTAAATCACCACGTTTTCAAGCCACTGCGCGCAACATGCGTCATCTGCGTGCTATTACCGCGCAAATAATTGATTTCTAACCATCCTCGTTCTGTGAGACTGAATAATAGCCTTCAATTTTCGCTCATATAAAGCCACCTCATCCGGCAAGTCATTTACCAAATTGTTCTTCATCAATATATCGTCTTTAATGTTGAAAAAACCAACACTGTTTTTACCATCAAATCGTAAAACAAAATCTTCTGTAATAAGATGATAGAATCCCCATGTATAGTTTGCAGAATAAGATGTGTAAGTGGAATCAAAAATATTATTGCCATACGAAAACAAAGGCGCATCAATGCTGAGGTAAGACAAAAGAGTGGGCATAATATCCAACTGCTGTATGAGCCCCATTTTTTTATGATAATTTGCCAATGGATGATAGAAGAAAATAGGAATTTGGCACGTCATAAATAAACTATATGGCGTAGGACGAGCTCCGATACTCGTATGATCGCCTGTAAATATGAACAATGTGCTGTCGTACCATGTGTTTTGCGAAAGCGCCTCCATAAATTCTCTGACCGCATAATCGGTATAAGAAGCCAGGGCGTGCATCGGGTGCGTTCCAGTCTTAATATCAAGCCCTTCCGCATCTTTGGGCATCACGAATGGATTGTGCGATGAGAGGGTTAACACGCTGGCAAAAAAAGGCGGTTGGGCTGTACTTAAAACTCGAGCGGTATATTTTAAGAAAGAACGGTCGCTTATGCCCCAAACGCCATCATAATCAGAGGAATTCGGATATTCGTTTTTTCCGTAATACGTGTCAAATCCAATAGAATAGCAATAACTTTCAATATTCATAGAATTATTTTTTGCCCCATGAAAAAAAAGTGTATTAAAACCATGATTTTTTAACACTTCTACAGGAGAATAAGAATAATTATGGGCGTATTGCGATTCGATATAACTCTTATTCAATAATTTTGGAAGACCTCCAAAAATAGCAGAAAGCGCGTCAATGGTACGGTGGCTGTTGGCAATTCCGCTAAAAGAAATAGATTGACGGAGCAAACTATCCAAAAACGGGGCATATCCTTGATAATTACCTCCTTCTGCATCCATCTCCATACCGCTGATAAGATATTGCGAAAAACTTTCCAAAATAATAACCACCACATTTTTAACAGGATAACAATCCTGCAAACATGGCTTAATAGTATTAATGATAGGAGAAACATACCATTCTGCTTCTTCTAAACTTTGAAAATAGTATGGAATATCGTATTGTTGTTTTCCAAAACTGACGAGCAAAGTAAAGGGCGTGTTGGAAACCACCGGCGCATTTTGTATAGAAGCCGGCTTTCCTGTATCTATCAACCCGAGGGGTCGTGTTTGAAATCCGCCCCGCATACAGACAAAAGAGATGAAAACAGATGCCAAAAAAACCAAGATTTTGTACAAAAAGTCTTTCCATAAAAATGTATGAAAAACAGGATTTTTTGCCATCATCTTGTTTGTTAACCTTACGATATAAACAATGGCAAAACATGTTGCAAAAAACAGCAGCCATAAATACCAAAATTGTTTCAAAAAAGAAGGTAGTAGTGCTTGAAAATCAAACCCTACCTGCACGTAAGAAAAAATATCGCCGGTCATTCGCTTCAAAACGTAGGGATAATAGGCAATATCAATGTAAGAAACTGCAGCAGCTACACCATTTATAGCAATAAAGTAACTATTGCATATTTTTCGGTAAATTTTGTTGTAAAAAAATGAAAAAGGTAACAAAACCGCCACTATATAGGGCACATTCGTATAAAAAATAGCAGATAGATCAAATCTTATGCCATGAAAGAAAACGGATAATCCGGCATTAGAAAAATGATCAATATAGGTTATAAAAAACAGCAAACGAAAAATGGAATACAACAATATGAGAAATGCCAAACGAACTCCCAGAGGGCGCAATTGGCTGTTAATATATTCTTTAAAAGAGGTTGTTTTTTTCATTTACAAATAGTTTATTTGAGAAGCAGAACAAAAAGGTTGCTGCAAAAATTATTATATCTCGCTAACATTCCGATTGATTTTGAGGTGGGCAAATATAAAACAAATTTTAAACGGTGTAAAACTTCATCCCGTAGGGATGCAATATCGGTAGAAACGAGCGTGAGGGTGCAAAACCGGCATGCCGTTAGGTATGAAGTTTGTATTCAATGGGTTGCATGCCTGTCCTGCGAGATTTATTCGGGTAATTTATTTTGAGGACGAATTCTATAGTCTTACTTTCCTCACTCTTATTATGTCTAAACCTGTCCTCAGCATAACATATTCCCACATAAAATCTCCTAATTTTAAATAATTTTTCGGAACGGCGAAACATCCTTTAAATAGTTTCTTTTGATCATTAAAGTGGATTTCTAAAATCGAATAATGACACTTAATACTGTCGAACATAATATTTTCGTCAGGAAAACTACTGAGGTCATAACTTGATAAGATTTTCATTAAACGTTCATAGTCTTTTTTAGTTACCGGTGATCTATAAACTTTGGTTTCATTAGAATACATATCTTTAACAGTTACTTTAGATCTTTTTGCAGAATCAATATCAAGTGTAACGCGCGATTTTTCTGCATCTTCATTACTGAGCGAGGTTTCAAAATGGAGCTTCACAAACTTGTAAATGAGCATACTATTCACAAAAACATATTGGTTTTGCTTATTAGCTTCTCCTAAATCAAAAAAATCTCGCCCTTCGGGAGCTAATATGAGGGTATCTTGCGTGATGCTTACAATATTATATTTTGTTTTAAACTCTACTCCATGGTTTGTTTGTGAAAGAATGAAATATTTGTTTTTCACATATTTAACCATATCAAATTCTGAGTACTGTCTTCCTTTTTGCAGGGTAGCTATTTTCTTTGAGATATTCAAATATTCTTTGTTTTGCCCGACCCAGGTGCAAGCATCTATTTTAGATTGGGAATTAGATAATAATTTGTGTCTTTTTTCTGTTTGATTAGGAGCATCTTCAAATACATTAGCTATTGCTTTGTTTTCTTCTCTTTTTGTTAATAGAGTATCCAAAACTGTTATTTTCTCCCATCCTTTTATTTCTTTTCCATCAATAAAAAATATAGGCGACTCAATAATATACTCTCCACTATCTGTAGAATTTAAGATATACTGTATGGTTTTTGAGCGTTCAATTGCACCACCTGCCAATGCTCTTGTCTGATTACTTGTTATTGGCCCAACTCTTACATTAAATCCTTCAAATTTTGAATATTGAAGGGAATCTTCTTTAAAATCAATTTTAAATTTGATATGAATATCTTCGCCGAGAGCATATTCATTCCTATCAATTTCAATCAATAAGATATATTCCGAAATATTACGTGCATTTTCATTATTTTTTAAATTTGTATTTTGTGCAACTCCATAAATCATTATCAATTGCCATAAAATCACTGTAATACTTTTTTTTAATCTATTCATTTTGTTTAATGTTAAACCATAATTTCTATTTCTGCAAGATTTTCCATCCTGATATTAGTGAGCTTGCTTTTTTTCAATACATCGGCTGTTCTGCTGGTAATGATTGTTCCTAAATTTTTTTCAGGTAGAAAAAAATCGCTACCGTCCCACTTATCTAAACCTACATGCTTGCCTTTGTAAAATTTGCCGAACGGGCCATTAGATACAAGCTGTTTTTTGATAATTTCCGATTTACTGTAATCTATCTCGCCGCACCTGCCTGTAATAGACAAACCGTGATAACCCGGTATTTCTTCTCCTTTTTTAGTTAATACTTTTACGGCAAAAGTTTTCCAACCGGTTAAGTTATTTTCCTCTAAAACGGCTTTCATTTTATCAGAAATTAAATACAAAGCTGCCCAGCCTGTATCTAATATATCTTGCAATTTTTTCCCAGATTCCTGCTTACATATGACGGGAAAGGAAATATCGGAATAATCGCCACGTACCAATCTATGTTCATCGAATAAATACCTTTTATTAGGATCAATAGGATGAAATTCCTTTAATCCAATAGGAGGTGCTTGAAAAGTTGAAGATACAAATTTACTTCCAAAATTGTAAAATTCTCTAATATCCATAATTGTTTTTTTAATTTGTGTTAATATCTTACAGGGATGCCATACAATTGCATCATCTCTCGACCTTTATTTAAGATTTGAGGTTGAGTTGGTTTTGATTTTGCCACTTAGTCGCAAGGTAAATTAAAATATCGTTTGACAACTAAAGGGATATCGTTTAGATGCGGTTGTTTCTTCAATTCTTCAAGTATATCATTTTCCGTATTAACTGAATTGATATTCTTAACTAACTTTTCAAGTAAAATATTCTTTAATTCGTCTAATCTATCCTTATCGGGTATATTATTTTCGAGATCTAATAATTCATCTATTCTTAGATTTTCCCTTTTATCTATTGATGCAACTCTTTTATAAATATGCATCATATCATCTAAAGGTATTGATTTTAAAATATATCCATAATTAATGTAGAACCTATTACTGAACTGCGATTTTTGAAGATTAACCATTTTTGTTATTTCATTACCATCAATAACCCAATAATTGCCTTTCTTCTTAAGCCCTATTGGAGTAAGTACTTCATTCAAAGTATTTGCTAATTCTTTTTTTTCCATTGCTTATGTTTTTTAATATAAATCTAAAACTATCTCCCAAGATCCACCATATTTTTGCTGAAAAGCACTTTGGTATTTATATAACTGATCCCATCCTTGTCGTATTCCTCTTGGATTGAATGGTTTTAGTTCATAAATTGTTTTTGTACTAAAATCCACAAAATCAGGACGGATACCGGGTACTTTCGTAAATTCTTTAAAAGTAGTGATTTTGTTTTCTAAGCCAACTTTATATGTGTTATGCATTTCTCTTCCTATTTGGAAATTAGATTTGGTATATTGCATACCTCCTCTCGCCGCCCCATCAATTGCTTTATTAGTCAAAATCCTTGCCGCCGCCGTAAACAACCCTTTTACCGCAAAAACAAAATCCCCCACATTTATAGGCGAGTACGTTATTGTCCCCGGCGAAGGTCTAAAGGAAGGTGCAACAGTATAAGTATCCCCTCTTTCAATTAGCGGAACATCAAGTGTGATTCCATAGGGCGAGGGAGAGGTCATAAATTCATTGTTATAGTGACCAACACCAAACGAAAATCCGTCCGCAAAACCTGATTCCCAACTGTCAATATATACATAAGCCCTTCCCATATCATCAATATACACACCCGATTCCCAACTATTTCCCGCAAATTCATGTTCGCCGAGTTTCTTTCCCCAATCATCCACTATGTCTACATAGTGATAATTTGGTCCACCATCAGGACCAGTCTGTGTCCACGTATTGGTTGTTATATTCCACTCCCAATTATAATCAACATCTTCGTACCATTGCCCTGTCGGGTCAACATATCTTAGTGGGTTATTGAGTGCATAACTGTATCTGTTATAGGCTTGCGTAAATTCCGGTAATTGCACATAATTATCCGGCGAGAAGAACCTTCCGATTACCGGATCATACAACCGCCCATTCATATTAATAATCTTGAAGAACGGATAGTGCTCATGCCCCGTAAAACCACGGTCGGTAAGCTTAAAGTTCATAGAAGCAATGGTTCCTACTTCTAACGAATCGTTTGGCATCTCAGCATCTTCCATACTAAAACCATTTCTTGTACGATATATTAACCGGAAATTACCCCACGGGTCAAAGTAGTTGCGCTGCACCACTCCTTTGTTGGCACCGGTAATGGCGCAATAGCTGCCCAAATGGTCGGTGTGAATGTAGTACATACTGTCGGTAGTAAAGCTGATGCTTTTCGGAAGTATGATGCCGCCGCCGGTAGTAGTATCCTGCTCAATGATGATATTGCCAATGTACAACGCCACCACACCATTGTCGCCATAAATATAGTGGTAGTGTTTTTTACGATAACCACTTGGATATCTGTCTATCTCGTAACCTTTGTTAATATAATAACGTGTCATTTCCTCGTAACCGTTCTTGTATCTCTCTGTCTTTTGGCGCTGTTGGTTAACATCGTAAGAAAGGTCAAGCCAATGGTTGCCCTCTGTGATTTTAGTAGGTTGGTTAAAGGAATTGTAGATTACATCACATTGATTATTAGACATGGCATCAGGGCTTACCGGCTCTATTCGCCCTACCGCATGCGGCTTCCCCATATACGAGTAGTAGCCCACGTTAGAGTTATTGCTGATATTTCCGTTGCTGTGGTAGGAAAATGTTTGCGGGGTTCCCGTTTGTCCTATAGCGCCGGAAGTAATTTTGGTAAGCCTGTCTAAATTATCATACTCGTATTTTTCTAAACGGTCTATAATATTTTCGGAACGCGAAATCATTAAGCCTTTATCATCGTATGCGTAGCGGTAGTTTAGAATGGCGCTGTCCACACCAATGATTCCAATGGGTCCTCCGGAAAAGTCAGTCTCACCAGGACCGATAATTGCGGTATCCCCTGGATCAATTGTTCCTATCGTTATCATATTTCCGGTATTAATACGCGTAAGAAGCCCGTGTGCGTTATACGTATAATCTGTGCCCATGTCATTGCCGAAATAGCAGCAGTTGGGCTGTTGGTATTTATTTCGGGAGCTTACTCTGTAAATAAGGTCGTTATTGTCGCTACGACGAATCTCATTTAGTTTTCCTGTTTCGGTATAACTGTAGGTTACCCCAAAACCCGACGGATAGGTAAGTGTGTGCAACTGTCCGTTTGCATTGTAGGTATAACTGTGCTTGTTTTGGATAGCATTTCGATCTATGGATTTGGTATGTATAGCTAAGCGACCTAAGGCATCGTAAGAGAAAAGTTCTTGCGTTTGCGTGCCTTGTGATACCTTGTGTAATTTTCCTACCCCATAATTGGCTCCATCGTAATAATAATTAACAGTTTGCGGCGTAGCTCCGGTAAGTTGTTTTTTAGTTACCCGCCCTAATTTGTCATATTCATAAAAGGTCTTATTCCCGCGCGCATCTGTTTGTTCCTTCAATTCATTAAATCCGTTATAGGTAGAAACAATTTCTCCGGCATTGGATTCTTTAATAGAGAGGCGGTTGCCCCATAAATCGGATCTTATCCTACTAATAGCCTCATTAGTTGTAATAGTGGTTAGATATCTCTTTTCATTATTCTCATTTATAACAGTATAACTATAATCTATAGTTCCTCCTTCGTCTTCCGCTTTGATGATTCGTCCTAAGGCATCATAATCTTTATATGAAAAAATATTATTGCGTAAACGATCAGTAATGGTTACCCTTCTATTATTGTAGGTATATAATAAATTCATATAGGGCGCCTTTTCTTTGCCTTTTCTTCCAAAAGAATCGTAGGCATATTGATACCAAATTTTATATCTATCAGAATGCCTAAAGTCTTGAAATAAATAAGAAGTTTTTTCTACTTGCCCCTTATCATTATAATAGGTCTCCATATAGTACTCATCTTCCAAGCGGCACACCTCCCGCCCCAAAATATCATAGTAAACAATTAAGTCGGGTTTTCCGGTTGAAGTAGTAGTGGTGTAATAACGAGCATTGGGCAGATCACGACCTTGATACCAATTTATTGACACATCTGTTTGCGTGCCGTCGGGATAGTTAATTTGTGTAAGATTTCCAAAGGTATCGTAGCTGTAGGTTGTGGTTAATCCATTAGGATCACTTTCCGATAATTTGTTTCCGGTTTTAGGATCATAAGTGATATTTATTTCATGATCCAAAGGGTTTGTAATTTGTTTTATAAAACGCTCTGTATCATCGTATTTATATTTTTTTATTCGGGCTGTGCAACCTGCTGCTGAAACGGTTTTTTCTTTATAAATCCCTGTATTAGTATAGTCTCCATAAGAGATGGTAATGGAGCCGTCAGTATTTCCTTGTCGTTCCCAGTTTAAGCGTCCTTTGTTTGAGCCTGTCAAATAATAATCGTAGGTAAGTGTATCGGTAGTTATGGGACTTAAAATACCGTTATCTCTGAATTGCTGTGTAGTAAGAATTTTAGTAGGAACTGTTTTTTTTTGACACCCATCAAGTGTTATAAGACTGCATGCGTAAGTGCTTGTTTCCAAATGTATCCAACTATCTGCACAGGCATTGCATTGTTCGTATGTTTTTGTCTCTATTTTCTCTAAACGCCCTGTGTCGTCATTTAAAGTGGTTATAGTTACAGTTTTAATGTCGTAAAGTGTATCTTTTACTGTAGTTTCATTAGGATATGGCATATAGCGCTTACTACCTAAACTCATAAAGGAAAAATTATAAATTATTTCATTCCAATTTACATTATTATAATAAGTTTTTTGCGATACCGGTATTTTTTTGTGTCTTGAATTATCTACAGCAAACAAAAAAGCATCCTTTTTATTTTCTCGTTGGTTAATACAAACAAATTCTTTAAATCCTAAAAATATTTTTCTCGGCAAACTAAACACAGGAAATTCATATTGATATTGCCATATATTTAATCCTTTGCCTATTCCATTCGATACACTAATAATATCTACAACAGGAAGAAAACATTTTCTTATGCTACCGGAAAAAGCATTATTCCAATGTGAGACCTCTGCAAGAAAATATTTCTGCTTGTAATTCAATTGAATCTCTTTTGCTAATCCGTCTGTTATTTTTTTTACAAATTCATAATCATTCTCATTGATATAATAAATAGCTCCTATTTGCCCATAATAATACTCATAAGCTGAAACAATTAAGTCCATTTTACCATCACCATTAAAATCACCAACAGATACGTCATCCCAAGGGAGATTTACGCTTGGTACATTTATTTCTTTTTTTTCGTATATATAATTTCCATTTACCCATCCTTTTGAAAATAAAACATTAAAACTGGAACGGTAAGGTGGATAGCCTGTAGATGGATTTGGGGCTGAATTCATTACTTGAATAATGTCATCTTTACCATCACCATTGATATCAGCAATTATAATTGAATACATCGGTTTTTGAGAGATTGATGTGTTATCAAGAAGTTCGCTATCTAATATCTGGACTTCGCAGGAGCCATCTCCTTTTGATATATGAATTTTCCATGTTGAAGTACCACCAAATCCATAACAAAATTCTAATTCGTCTGTAATTCCATCACCATTAAAATCTCCCAAAAAAGATGTAGCACTACTTAATAACCCACCTTGGCCTATTGATTGAAAGGTTGTACCATTAAATTCATAAATTGTATTATTTGCTGCACGAATATTTTTTTTTCCATTTCCATTAGCATCAAATACTGCTAATAACGCGCTTTCAATTGTGCCCATATCAACTATCGTATCTCCTTCAACTTTCTTGACTCTTGTAGTAATAGGTTGATTTGGTCCATTAAATTGATTATAGGCGAAATCAATACTCCCATTTCCGTCAAAATCACCGAAATAAATATTGCTTGCAGAGCTACATGGTAGCGTTGCACCTATTTGTGCTTTGCTTGGTAGCGACAAAATCTTAACTTCAGTACCGCTTACACCTGTACAAATTATCAATTCATCTTTCCCATCCCCATTAACATCTTGAGCATACAATTTCGAATGAAACAAACTGGTTTCTGCAGCAGATTGTTCCTCATAAAACGAACCTGTTAAAGGATCGTATAGATATAACCTCCATCCGATTGCATGGGTACGTTCCCCATCACCACTATCAACAATTTTATGATATACCAGCAAATCAGTATATCCATCTCCATTAAAATCTCCCGTGAGGATTTTGGTTTTATCAAGTGCTAAAGGTAATCCGGTTATTTTTTCTTGAATATCTGTATTTCGTTCTCCCCACTCAATGGTAGTTTCATTAAATTGCTCAGCCTCATCTTCACCGTACAATACTACTCTTTTCAGGTGGGCGGTATGTTCTCTAGAATCGTTAAAGTCATAGATAAACTGATATCTACGAGCAATGGTGTCTTTATAATTCACTGTAATATCTGTTAGTAACCGGGACTGTGGTACACCATAGCCTCCTACAAAGTAGGTGTTTCTGCCCAGCGTATTAGGTAAACCTCTATAGCTAAATCGAACTTCAGCATATTGTGTAAATGTAAAGCCTGAACTGAATGTATATAGAATTTCACTAATCGAAATTTCATTATTAGAATTACTGTAATTAAAGGTCATATAATTACCATTGGCATCTGTTATCTTGTTAATGTACCAACTTAATGTCTTGTTTGCTTCCATTGTTTGCTTAGAATTGCTAGAGTTCCCGTATTCAATAATGGTACCATTATCGGTATATGCAAGAAAATATCCGGGATTTCCATGTGTTCCGAGATAGGAAACAATACGTGTAAAATTCTCCATTTCAGTGGCATATTCTCCATCAACAGCACAGTAATCTCCTCTGTTTAATCTTAGTAAACGCTCTCCATCTATTGCAAACCGGTCGTTACAGTTAAATTGTATAGCTGTTATATTATTGTCATAATAAGGCGTTTGCCCGCATCGCGTAATTGCAGATAACCCCGCCAAATTCCACTTCATCCCCAACAGCCCCATGCCACTAAAACTATTATAAACAATAGATAAATTCGGTTGCATCCCCATCGTTCCCGGCACCACCTCAATAGGAATCGTATAAGTAGCCGCCCCCATCGGCGAAACATCAATAGCGCCCGGAATGGCGCCCACAGGAAATTGCGTATTTTGCGCTTGCAGCATAAAGCCGGTTGTAAAAATAATGTGCAAAAATAATATTATTACGGAACGAAGAAAGCAATGTTTTTTGTAATTTTTATTCATAAGATTTAAAGATTTAAAGATTTAAAGGTTTAAGATTTAAAGATTTAAGATTTAAAGATTTAAAGGTTTAAGGTTTAAATGTTTAAGGTTTAAAGTTCAATACCCATTATTCCATATTCATTATTCCATATTCAATGTTTAATTACTTTCCAGTCTTCTGTATGGTTGTTGATATGCACTTTTAAAATATAAGCGCCTTGAGAAAGTCCTGCCAAAGAGATGGTGGT
>WQWP01000045.1 GCA_009787485.1 Lentimicrobiaceae bacterium
ATTGGCTAAATAATGTTTTACATCAAGCCAAATAACGTGATCATTAGGTTCAACATTAAAAATTTGATCATTTAACGTAACCGTTTTTGACGATTCACTTCCATCTATTTTATATACTTTTAGCTCCATCTTTCAATAATTAAATATGAACCATTGGGTCCCGGAACGGAACCTTTAACTACCACTAAATTTTTCTCAGGAACGAGTTTTACAATTTGGAGGTTGATCATTTTCACATTTTGACCACCCATTCTTCCGGCCATGCGCATTCCCTTCATTACCCTTGATGGCCAAGAAGATGCACCCAATGAGCCGGGCGCTCTCAAGCGGTTGTGCTGACCGTGCGATTGGTCGCCTACGCCACTAAATCCATGGCGTTTTACTACCCCTTGAAACCCTTTCCCTTTAGAAATTCCACTTACATCCACATATTCGCCTTCAACAAAAACGGAAACGTCCAAAACCTCACCGAATTTTTTTCGGCTTCCTTCCTCAAAACGTGTGAACTCTTTTAAAACCTTTTTCGGCGATGTGCCTGCCTTGGCAAAGTGTCCTTTCAACGCTTTTGGTGTCCGTTTCTCCTTTTTTTCGTCGAATCCCAATTGGATGGCGCTATAACCGTCTTTTTCAACGGTTTTTACTTGCGTAACCACGCAAGGACCAGCTTCGATAACAGTGCATGGTATGATCTTACCAGAGGCCTCGAAAATGCTAGTCATCCCAATTTTTTTTCCTATTAATCCAGACATTGTTAATAATTAATTTGTTATTGTTTATCTGCGCAACATGCGCAATAGTTTTTTTTATTTAAGATTTAAAATTCAAGATTTAAGATTTAATGTGCATAACATTTTTAAATTTTAAATCTTAAATTTTAAATGATTTATCAAACCTTAATCTCCACATCCACCCCACTCGGCAACTCCAACTTCATCAACGCATCAATCGTTTTAGAAGTTGTGCCGTAAATATCTAACAAACGTTTGTAAGTAGCTAATTCGAATTGCTCTCTTGATTTTTTGTTTACGAACGTTGCGCGGTTTACGGTAAAGATTTTCTTGTGCGTCGGCAATGGAATAGGCCCGATTAAAACGACCTTGTCATCTTTCACGGCTTGTACCGTTTTGACAATTTTTTCTGCCGATTTGTCCACCAATGTATGGTCGAACGATTTCAGTTTGATTCTAATTCTGTGACTCATTTGTCTATTTGTTGAATTTTATGTTCATTATCCCCCATTTTTTGGGGCGGCAAAAATATAAAAAAAATAATGCAAAATGTATTAACAAGAAAGATTTAATTCACAACCTTTACCATTAAAAAATAATGTTAATTTGCCGTCTATATAATTTATACGTAATGAGTATTGAAAACAAACTATTTCAAGAGTTTCCGCCGGTAAGTACCGAGCAGTGGGAAGAGGTAATTCTCAAAGATTTAAAAGGCGCAGATTATCAAAAAAAGTTAGTGTGGCGCACCGATGAAGGGTTTCAGGTGCGACCCTATTACCGCGCCGAAGATCTCGAGTCGTTAGACTATTTGGAGGCGCTGCCCGATCAATTTCCTTACACGAGAGGCTTTAAAACAAAAGATAACAAATGGAGTATTGTTCAGGAAATTACTGAAAAAAATCCGGAAAATGCAAATGCTATTGCCGTAAATGCGCTGAAAAAAGGGGCAGATACCATCTCTTTTTGCACAAAAAATGTGGTTTCTTATCACGATTTAAAATCATTATTGCATGATATTGATTTAGAAAGAAATGCAGTGCAGTTTCGTTGCGCTGCTTCTTATATTGAATTGATGAAGTGGTTTATTCAATATGTTGAAGAGCATCAATTGGATAAAACAAAAGTGGCAGGCGCCATTGATTTTGATGCTATTGTTTATGCTTTGAAAAAGGGGAAATTTTATAGAAGCAAAGAAGCTGATTTACAAGAAATGATTGATTTGTTTGTTTTAACTTCAGATCTTCCTCATTTCAAAATTGTTAATGTAAACGGGTTGGCGATGCACAACGCAGGCGCTACCATTGTGCAAGAGCTGGGATACGCTTTAGCCGTTGCCAATGAATATATGGCTTTTGCTACCGAAAATGGGATTCCCTCGGAGAAAATTGCGTCTAAAATGCAATTTACGCTTTCTGTAGGTTCCAATTATTTTATGGAAATTGCTAAACTCAGGGCAGTACGCTTGTTGTGGTCAACTTTAATAGAGCAATACCATCCGGCGTGCGAGTGTGCTTATCACATCACGCTCAATACGGTGGCATCTTCCTGGAACAAAACGTTATACGATCCATACGTGAATATGTTGCGTTCTACTACAGAGGCGATGTCGGCGGCTTTGGGCGGCGCAGATTCTATTGCATTGAAACCTTTTGATGTAGCTTATAAACAAGAAGATGAGTTTTCGAGCCGCATCAGTAGGAATGTGCAAATTATTTTAAAAGAGGAATCTTATTTCGACAAAGTGGTAGATCCTGCCGCTGGTTCATATTATATTGAAAATCTCACGAACTCAATTATTGAACATGCCTGGATTTTATTTCGGGAAACCGAAAATGAAGGTGGATTTATAACCTCAGTAGGAAAAATTAAATCCGAGATTGAGAAAAGTGCGCAAAAGCGCGATATGGATATTGCTACGCGGAAATATGTGTTGCTGGGCACGAATCAATATCCGAATATGAATGAGTGTATGCTGGATAAAATTGAAAAAACTAAAACTTGCGCTTCTGAAGGTTTGAAATCGTATCGTGGGGCGGCGGCGTTTGAAGCATTGCGTTTGCAAACAGAAGCGTTTGCCAAAAAGCATCATCGCCCGAAAGTGTTTTTGTTGAAAGTAGGGAATTTGGCGATGCGTCAAGCAAGAGCCGGTTTTATTACCAACTTTTTTGGATGCGCCGGTTACGAAATTTTAGACAACGCCGGTTTCGCGAGCGCGGCAGAAGGCGTAAAAGTTGCCCTAAATTCCAATCCTGACCTCATCGTGATCTGCAGTTCCGATGAAGAATATGCTACTTTGGGGGTTGATATCGCACAGCAAATCAAGAAAAATACAAAAAAAATACCTGTTTTAATTGCCGGAAATCCAACGGAAATCATTGATACATTGAATGAAGCAGGTGTTGATGATTTTATTCACGTAAAAAATAATGTACTTGAAAAACTGAGCGTATATAATAAATTATATTTTTGCCATGCTTTGTAAAGCGACTATTTGCCTTCGGGCATTAGTATATTTTTATTTTATTTCTCTGTGTGGATCCTGCCTGCATCTCCCCGATGCGGCAGGGTCTTTTTTATGCCTGACCGATTCGTATGATCGAGAGATAAAATTGGACCAAGCGCCGGAGAAAATCATTTCGCTTTCGCCCGGAATTACTGAGATGATGTTTCTGCTTCATGGCGAGGATAAGTTGATTGGGATTTCCGATTATTGTAATTTTCCGGAAGGGACGCAGTATATTGAGAAGGTTGGAGGTTTGCAAAATATTAATATTGAAAAGATTGTTTCGTTGCGGCCGGATGTGGTGCTGATTGGGTCGATTATTCCGAAGAATGAAGTAGAGAAACTGGAAAAATCGGGGGTTACGGTGATTGCGATCAAGGAGGAGGAGAAGTTGGAGGGGATGTTAGAGGCGCTTGCGGTGTTAGGAAAAATTGTGGATAATAGTGTTTTGGCGGATTCGTTGGTTAGGGTGTATAGTGAAAAATTAGAGGGATATAATTTAACCGCAAAGGGCGCAAAGGAAGCGCAAGGGGCGCAAAGAAGTGTGTATTATGTGGTGAGTTTTGGGGCGGCGGGGGATTTTACGGCGCCGGGGAATACGCATATTAGTGAGATTATTCGGTTGGCGGGAGGGAGGAATATTGGAGACTCATTGTCCGCCTGGAATATTAGCAGGGAATATTTGTTTGCGCAAAATCCGGATTTTATTTTTGTGCGGACAGAGGACTGGGCGCATTTTGTGAAGACTTATCCTTACACGTTACTGCGGGCGGTGAAGGAAAATCGAGTATATCCCATTGAGTCGGGGTGGGTGGATGTGGTTTCGCCAAGGAATTTTTTGGCGGTGGAGGAGATAAAGGGGAAGATTACACCGTAAACCCTACATTCTGATACTCTTCCACAATATTCCTCACATCATCGGTAGCAAGCCGCCCGTAAACTTTTTCGCCTACAAGCACTACAGGGGCAAGCCCGCACGCGCCTACGCAACGTAATGAGGCTAAGGAGAACAAGCCGTCGGCGCCGGTTTCGCCCACGTTGAGTTTTAGTAAATGTTTAAATTCGTCGAGGATGCGCTCGGCGCCACGCACGTAGCAGGCCGTTCCCATGCAGATGGAGATGGGGAAACGTCCTTTCGGAATCATGGTGAAGAAGGAGTAGAAGGATACTACACCATATACTTTTGCGGTGGAAATGCCTAATTCCTGGGCAATTACTTCTTGGGCTTCTGCGGGGAGGTAGCCTAAATAGTCTTGGGTTTTGTGCAAGACATTGATTAACTCGCCCGTGTTATTGCTGAACGATTCGCAAATTTCTTCGATTTTTGTTCTGGTTTTTTGGCTGATGTGTATTTTAACTGACATGGTTTTAATGATTAGTGGTTAGTGATTAATGATTAGTGGTTAATCTAGTTTGACTTCGATAACTTTAGCTTTATCAAAGTAATGTGTGTGTAGTAATTCGTGGGATTTGTGACTGCACGGCTCGCCCAAAAATTCTTTATAAATGGTTTGAATTGACGGGTTTTCGTGAGATTTTCGAAGCGGCATGTTGCGGTCGGCTTCGTAAATGGCTTCCCAGCGGGCTTTGATGATTTCGCTGTTGCCGTGGTGCAACGGTTGTCCGCCGCCGTCAATACAACCACCCGGGCACGCCATCACTTCGATGGCATGGAATTGTGATTTTCCTTCTTTAATGTCGTTCAATAATCTGCGGGCATTGCTCAAGCCGTGTGCAATGCCGATATTGAGTTTCAAGCCGTCCACATCAATGGTGGCGGAACGAACGCCTTCTAATCCGCGGAGTTCGGTAAAGTCTATTCTTGGAAGAGGTTTTTTTGTAATCACTTCGTATGCTGTTCTTACCGCAGCTTCGATCACGCCGCCTGTGGTTCCGAAAATTACCGCAGCGCCGGTAGATTCGCCCAATGGAGAATCGAAAGGTGCATCTTGCAACGAGTTAAAGTCAATGTTTGCTTGTTTAATGAGTGCGGCTAATTCTCTTGTTGAAATAGAATAATCCACATCAGGATTTCCATTTACTTTAAACTCTTCGCGAGCGCATTCATATTTTTTTGCTAAGCAAGGCATTACGGAAACTACAATCATATCTTCGCGTTTTATACCAATTTTATCTGCAAAATAAGATTTGGCAATGGCGCCGAACATTTGTTGCGGAGATTTTGCAGTAGAAGGAATGTCCTTTAATTCAGGAAAATGATATTCAAAGAAGTTTACCCATGCCGGACAACAAGAAGTTAACAACGGCAGTTTCACGTCTTTATCGCCTTTCAAATGGCGGGTCAATCGGTCAATCAACTCGGTGCCTTCTTCCATAATGGTTAAGTCGGCGCTCCAATCAGTATCGAAAACGTAGTTAAATCCGAGGGCTTTTAAGGCGGCGGTTAGTTTACCGGTAACGATAGTTCCGGGTTTCATGCCGAACTCTTCGCCAAGCGCTACACGTACTGCCGGCGCCACTTGTACCACCACCGTTTTCTTTTCGTCGGCAATGGCGCGGATAATTCTTGCGGTATGGTCCATTTCTACCAGCGCGCCTACCGGACAAACGGCAACGCATTGTCCACAGAATGTACAAGGCGAGTAGCTCAGCTTTTGATTGAAAGCCGTAGAAACCACTGCCGGAAATCCGCGTTCAATGGCATTCAGCGCGCCCACGGTTTGGAAGTCGTTGCACATCGTTTCGCAACGGCGGCACATCACACATTTGTTCATATCGCGAACGATAGAGGGCGATGTTTCCATTTTGTAAGACGACTGTTCGCCCTGGAAGGGAATTTCGCGCACGCCAAAGCGAATGGCTAAATTTTGCAGTTCGCAGTGTCCGCTTTTGGCACACACCAAACAATCTGCCGGGTGGTCGCTCAAAATCAATTCCAACACCGTTCTGCGAGAGTTTAATACACGTATCGAGTTGGTTTTTACTACCATACCTTCTGTACATTCGGTAACGCAGGCAGGAGCTAAATTACGTCTGCCTTCTACTTCTACCACACAAATGCGGCAGCCGCCCGGCTTGTTGTGAATATTCAATCCGTTTAATTCAAAGTGGCATAACGTAGGAATATCAATTCCAATGCTTTGAGCCGCTCTTAATATCGTGGTGCCTTTGGGCGCCGATACTTCTTTATGATCTATGGTTAATTTTATTTTGTCCATTATATTGTTCCTTTCTATTTGATTGATATTGCATTAAACTTACATTTTTCGACACAAGCGCCACACTTGATACAGTTGGCTTGATTTATTTCGTGCGGCATTTTCTTTTCGCCTTTGATGGCGCCTACCGGACACGCGCGCGCGCACGCCGTACAACCGATACAAAGGTCGGGGTTAATGATATAGCTCTTCAATGCTTTACATTGACCGGCCGGGCATTTTTTGTCAACCACGTGGTAAACGTATTCGCCCCAGAAATTTTCAATCGTAGATAGCACCGGGTTTGGAGAAGTTTGCCCCAAACCGCAAAGCGCCGTATCTTTAATTACTTTACTGAGATTTTTCAAATGGTCGAGGTCTTCCATCGTGCCTTTGCCTTCGGTAATTTTGTCTAATATTTCATATAAACGTTTGTTTCCGATGCGGCAAGGGGAGCATTTTCCGCAAGATTCTTCTACGGTAAAATCCAGGTAGAACTTGGCTACGGAAACCATACAGTCGTCTTCATCCATTACGATCATGCCGCCGGAGCCCATCATGGAGCCGGCATCAATCAAGTTGTCGTAATCAATGGGCGTATCCAAAAATTTCTCGGTTAAGCAACCGCCTGAAGGGCCACCGGTTTGTACCGCTTTAAATTTTCTATCGTCTTTAATGCCGCCGCCAATTTCGTAAATTACTTCGCGAAGCGTGATGCCCATGGGCACTTCAATCAGCCCCACGTTATCAATTTTTCCGGCTAATGCAAATACTTTGGTACCTTTCGATTTTTCGGTTCCTATGGAGGCAAACCATTCCCAGCCTTTCAAAATAATGACGGGAATATTGGCAAATGTTTCCACGTTATTCACGTTGGTCGGTTTTCCCAAATAGCCCGACTGTGCGGGGAACGGCGGTTTGAATGTAGGCTCGCCGCGATCGCCTTCCATAGAGTGAATCAGTGCGGTTTCTTCTCCGCAAACGAATGCTCCGGCGCCGTAGCGCAACTCAATGTCGAAATTGAAACCCAAACCGAAAATATTTCTACCCAACAAACCGGCTTCTTCCGCTTGTTTAATTGCGATTAACAGGCGTTCAATTGCCAGCGGATATTCGGCACGGATATAGATCAAGCCTTTGGATGCGCCGATGCAAAAACCGTTGATCGCCATAGCTTCTAAGATGGAGTGCGGATCGCCTTCCAAAATGGAGCGATCCATAAATGCGCCGGGGTCGCCCTCATCGGCATTGCATACCACATATTTTTGGTCTGCATGATTTTTGCTGGCAATTTCCCATTTTAATCCTGTGGGAAAGCCGCCGCCGCCACGACCGCGAAGGCCCGACTTCTTAATGACGTCAATAGTAGCTTGCGGGTCATTGGTTTCCAACACGGAGGCTAAAGCGGCATACCCGCTGTGTGCGATATAATCTTCTATATTTTCGGGGTTAATGAACCCGCAGTTGCGCAATGCAATACGTAATTGTTTCTTATTATTTTCCATAGAGCGTGTTATGATTTATAGTTCAACTTTTTCGTAATTTATAGGGATAACACCGGGTAACATTTCGTTTCCGGCTAAATATTTCTCTACTAATTCTTCTGCTTTCAGCGGCGTAACGTAGCCGAACACCACCGGTTCTTGCCCGGGTTTGGTAACCTCTACGGTAGGCTCTGCATAACAGTAACTCATACAGCCGGTTTGCGTAACCTCAACGGGGATATTCCGTTTTTTCGCTTCATTCATAATGATTTCCATTACCTGCTTAGCTCCGGAAGCAATTCCGCAGGTAGCCATCGCCACTTTTACCCGAATTAAATTTTCATTGTTTTCGCCTTGTTCGCGAAGTTGAAGAGAGGATTGAAGTTCTTCTCTTTTTTTCTTCAAATCCGCTAATGATTTAATTTTTTCCATGTTAAAATTTGTTGTTATTATGTTGATTAATAAATATTTATTTTGCTAATTGTAGGTATAAGAAAAGCCCTCTTTGGGAGGGCGCAAATGTATATAAAACTTTAATATAATAATATTAAAAACGCTCATTTCACTTTTCAATTTTATTGAAAAAATAATATTACCCGACATTCTGCGTTATGTTAATTCATTGAAAAACAGCAATGCGGCGAAGCATCTTTTTATTGGCATCTTTATTATTGATTTGCAGCATTTCATTTGCACAAGAGTCTCGTTTTGGAGTGCCCAATCTGGTGGCCTACGATAAAGAGCGTTTTCATTGGGGATTTTCGTTGGGAATAAACATTGTGGATGTTAATTTGAAAACAAGATCAAATTATGAATATCCGAACAACATCTCTCCCATTGATTCGATAAGGGTAATGCAAATATACTCTAAAGCTACTCCGGCTTTTAACGTGGGCATTGTAGCCAACATGCGGTTAGGCGAGTACTTCGACTTACGCTTTATTCCCAGTTTTTCTATTGCTCATGATATTGATTTATACTATCAATTTTCCCACCCCTTACCTGATCCTAATCCTACGAGCAACGGTGTGCCAACCGATTTGATATTAAGAAAGATAGAATGTCATTACATCAACTTGCCTTTATTCATCAAGTTTAAATCTTCACGCATGCACAATGTGCGTTTGTACGCAATTGCCGGCGGACAAATCGGCTTGAATATGATAAGTTCCCGAAACAACAAAATACGCGTTTCAACTTCTGAAAATTATTTGTCAGATAAAATGAAAATTGAAAATGTTCCCATCATTAAGCCTTACGACGTGCAGGTTAAGGGTGGCGTTGGATTCGATTTTTATACCACCTATTTTAAATTTTCAACAGAATTTAAAGTAACATTTGGAGTAATGAATATGTTGGAAAATGAAAAAGGGATTAAAGACAAAGAGAATATTGATCATTATTTAACAAGCCCTATTTACACAGGATTGCAAAGTTTAAAATCTAAAACTTTTTCCATTTCGTTTATTATTGAATAACATTAAACCATATAAGAATTTATGAAAGACAATTTACGCTTTGACACTATTTTAATTCACGGTTCCGATGTAGAGGAGCCTTTTGGCGCAGCAGTTACGCCTATTTATCAGGTAAGTACTTTTAAATTTAAAAATGCGGCGCACGGTGCGGCTTGTTTTGCCGGCGAAGACCCCGGGTTTATTTATACACGTATCGGCAATCCCACGATCAGCGCTTTAGAGAAAACTTTAGCGAAATTGGAAAATGCCGCCAAATGTGTGGTAACCTCCAGCGGAATGGCCGCTGTAAACACCGTTTATATGTCGTTTTTAAGCGCAGGAGATCACATCGTTTCCACTGCTGCCGTATATGGGCCTTCGCGCGTGGTCATCGAAAAATATTGGTCGCGTTTTGGCATACAATACAGCTACATTGACACTACTGATGTTGAGAACATTAAAAAAGCCATTCGCCCTAATACGAAAATGCTTTATCTTGAGACTCCTACAAACCCAACCATTGCCATTACGGATTTAAAAGCAGCGGCAGAGATTGCACATCAACATAATATTGTGGTCGTAGTGGACAACACTTTTTGTTCGCCTATATTGCAACGTCCGTTAGATTTGGGCGTTGATGTGGTACTTCATTCCATGACAAAATTCATTAACGGACATGCCGATATTGTTGCCGGCGCCATTATGTCGAAAACAGAAGCATTAGACAAAATTATTCGTCCAACCATGGTGAATATGGGATGCAACATGGATCCTACACAAGCATATATGGTAATTCGTGGGGTAAAAACATTATCTTTACGTGTTAAAAAGCAACAGGAAAACGCGCAAATTATCGCCGAGTGGCTGGAAAAACATCCGGCCGTAGCCTCTGTGGCTTACCCTGGCTTACCTTCACACCCTCAATATGAGTTAGGCAAAAAACAAATGGACGGCCCCGGATCGCTCATTAGCTTTGAATTGAAAGGCGGCCACGTAGCAGGCGAAAAGTTAATGAATAATATTCAATTGGTGATGTTAGCTGTTTCATTGGGCGGCGTGGAATCATTAATGTCGCATCCAGCTTCCATGACCCACTCGAAAATGACGAAGGAATCGCGATTGGAGGGCGGCATTACCGACGGTTTGGTGCGCTTCGCCGTGGGCATCGAAGACGTGAACGATATTATTGCAGATTTGGATCAAGCATTACGTAAGTGTATATAAACAAAGAACTTTTCCTGGATTTTCTTAAAGAACGTGAAGTAACATGGTTGGGCGTTGATTTCTCAAAAGCTACTTTTACTAAAAAAGGATTTGTAATGCCCAACGATGTCTTGCAACTCTATTTTAATGAATGGAATGCGTTGATCATTTCCGACCAAAAAAAATATGATGTGCGCGTATCTTTCAGAAAACCGGTGGTTCACTTTGATTTATCATTCGTAAAAAAACAAAACAAACTTTATAAAGGAGACATGCCTATTCGGGAATTTGTACGCATGGAAAATCTTTTAAATGAAGATATTATAACTAAATATATGCGCCTTGCTGCACTTCCCAATCTTTCTAAATATGCCTTACTTTTTATTGTTGAATCATTCGATAATACCATAAAAAAAGGCTCTGTTTGGGTAGTGGTGCTTAAAAACGACACAAAAGAATTAGTACTTTGCGAAAAATTCATAGAATCGCCCAGCGGATTTAATATTAAATCTTATTGGGCGCGTATTTTCTACAATATATTTTTCAATATTAGTAAGACGGCGTATGTGCGATGGGAACATCTCGTTAAAGATGAAGTAGTTATACTGTAATCTCCCCTCTCAACGAAACCCCCATAAACAGGTTGAATTTCTCCTTCAACAGGTATCACCGTCATCCCATTTTCCCCAAAAGTTGGGTCAAGGGTAACGGGCTGGGCGCAAATGTTGGTTGCAAGGAGGGTTGCAACAATGAGGAGGGTGAAGGTTTTTGATGTTTTCATAATAAAAATAGTTTTGGCAAAAATCAAAAAATAAATAAATTAGTTAAGCCAATTTTATGTTTTTTTTTATAGCATAGTTTTAAATATAATATATTTTTGCCGCCAAATTTTTCAAAACTTAATTCACCTAAAATTGTACTATATGAGCAAAAGCTTAATCATTGTTGAGTCGCCTGCAAAAGCAAAAACTATTCAAAAGTTTATTGGCAAAGAGTACGAAGTCGTATCCAGCAAGGGACATGTGCGCGACCTCCCCGAAAAAGATTTGGGAATCAGCGTTCATAAGAATTTTGAACCTCACTATGAGGTGATGTCGGATAAAAAGAAATTGATTGCCGACATCAAAAAGATGGCGCATGAAGCCGATGAAGTGCTGTTAGCTACCGATGATGACCGCGAGGGCGAAGCCATTTCGTGGCATATCATGGAAGCAGCAGATATTCCTGCAGAGAAAACGAAACGCATTATATTTCATGAAATTACAAAGAAAGCGATTGAACATGCTTTGTCGCATCCGCGAGGGTTGGACATTGACTTAGTGCATGCCCAACAAGCCCGCAGAATTTTAGATCGCTTAGTGGGATTTGAGCTTTCGCCCGTGCTGTGGCGCAAAGTAAAACCGCAACTTTCTGCCGGCCGCGTGCAATCGGTAGCCGTGAAACTAATTGTGGAACGCGAACGTGAAGTGAGTCATTTTCAATCCACTTCAAACTTTAGAGTGGTGGCACAGTTTCAATCGGAACAAAATAAGAAAAATGAATTAACGGCAGAGTTAAATAAAAGATTTGATACGAAAGAAGAAGCGCAAGCATTTTTGAGCGATTGTAAAGATGCGACTTTTTCAGTGGCATCTGTTGAAAAAAATCCGGGGAAAAAATCGCCGGCGCCCCCTTTTACCACTTCTACGTTGCAACAGGAAGCCGCAAGAAAATTGGGATTTTCGGTTACAAAAACGATGGTAATTGCACAACAACTTTACGAAGCCGGTTACATTACCTATATGCGTACCGATTCGGTGAATCTTTCCGATTTGGCGCTCACATCTGCAAAACAGGAAATTGAAAAACTGTATGGCAAAGAATATTCAAAAACACGCCAATATGTAACCAAAACACGCGGGGCGCAGGAAGCACACGAAGCCATTCGTCCTACAGCCTTCGAAAATGAAACAGTTCCGGGCGACACATTTGCCAAACGTTTATACGACCTGATTTGGAAACGCACTATCGCATCTCAAATGAGCGATGCACTTACGGAGAGAACGGTCATTAATATTCCGATTTCCAATCGGGAAGAAAAATTTGTGGCAACCGGAGAAGTTATCCTTTTTCAAGGTTTTTTAAAAGTGTATTTTGAATCGCATGATGAAGAAAAAGATGAAATTTCCGGCGTCATTGCGCCCGTTATTCAAGGCGAAAGGTTGCACGCATTAGAGATCAAAGCTACCCAAAAGTTTGCGCAACCACCGGCACGTTTCACCGAAGCCAGCTTGGTGAAAAGATTGGAAGAATTGGGCATAGGACGCCCCTCTACGTATGCGCCCACCATCTCTACCATTCAAAAAAGAGAATATGTCATCAAAGAAAATCGTTTGGGCAAGGAACGCAGTTTTACTCAATTATCATTGAAAAACAACGAGATAAAAGAAACCCTATTGAAAGAAAAATATGGCGCTGAAAAAGATAAGTTATTTCCCACCGACATTGGCATTGTGGTGAATGAATATCTGCAAAATAATTTCGAAAATATTATGGACTACGGCTTTACGGCGCAAGTAGAAAAAGAGTTCGACGATATTGCGGAAGGCGAGATGACCTGGCAAAAAATGCTGCATCATTTCTATAAAGGATTTCATGATTCTATTGAAACCGCGATTACGCGCTCGCAAAAAGCAAGCGGAGAGCGTATGTTGGGACAAGATAGCGCAGGCAAAAACGTGTACGCCAAATTAGGCAAATACGGACCTATGGTGCAACTTGGTGATAATTACGAAGATAGAAAAGCCAAATATGCTCGCATGAAAAAAAGCCAATCCATTGAGTCTATTACATTGGAAGAAGCATTAGAACTTTTTAAACTTCCTAAAATGCTGGGAACTTACAATAACCATGAGGTTGTAGTAGGCATGGGACGTTTTGGAGCCTACATTAAGTTTGAAGATCAATACGTTACCATTCCCAAGGAGTTAGACCCTTTAGAGGTTGAACTTGACATCGCACGGAAGCTCATTGATGATAAAGCCAAACAAAACGAAACGCGCGCCCCACGTTTACTGGGAAAATATAATGATAATGAAGTATTTATAGTGGTAGGTAGATATGGCCCGTATATTAAATATAACGGCCAAAATATTACTTTGGAAAGAGGAGCCAATGCCGCTACTATAACATTGGAGGAAGCCATTCAACATATTTCCGGCGTAGGCGCCAAAAATGTGTTGATGAATTTTCCGGAAGATGAAAAGATTAAAGTGATGAATGGAAGATACGGTGCTTACATTACAAACGGTACGGATAATTTTAAAATTCCGAAAGGAATAGCGCCCAATCACCTTACTTGGCAGGACGTTTCGCAAATTATTTCACAATCTGCGCCGACTGCAAAAAAACGTTTCATCAGAAAAAAATAATAATGGAACTCCTTCCTTTTTTCGAGCCCGTCCATGTAGATCTTTATTTTCCTGAAGATAAACACATTGGCTCTCAATTATTGGTTACTCACGTTTGGTTTACCAATGAAGAAAAAGAACCCGATTTATCGAATATTGATATCGCATTTTTGGGCGTCCCGGAAGCAAGATATTCGGCTCATAACGAAGGCTGTAGCACTGCGCCAAATGAAATTAGAAAAGAGTTTTACAAACTGTTTTTCTGGAAAAACGAAGTATCTATTTTAGATTTTGGTAATTTAATTCCCGGAAAAACCGTAGAAGATACTTACGCCATTCTTTCCGATATTATGGCTTATTTATTGGAACAGAAGGTAGTTCCGGTTATTTTGGGCGGAAGCAACGACTTAGCCTTTGCCAATTATCAGGCATACTCAAAATTGGAAAAGGTGATGAATATGGTTTCTGTGGACTCAAAGTTTGATTTGGGCAATGAAAAAGACCCTATTTCATCGGAAGGATATTTAAATAAAATTGTATTGCAACAACCTAATTATCTTCTTAATTATTCGAATATTGGATACCAAACCTATTTGAATAGTCAGGCGGATATTGAGTTGATGAAACAGCTGTTTTTTGAGACTTACCGTGTGGGAGGTTTGCGCAAAGATATGGAAGAGATAGAGCCGATTGTGCGTAATGCGGAAATGCTGGTGTTAGATATTTCGGCAGTGCGCCAGAGCGATGCACCGGGAAATGCAAACGCTTCTGCCAACGGTTTTTACGGAGAAGAAATTTGCCAGGTAGCCTTATTTGCCGGTTTGAGCGACAAACTCTCCTCGTTTGGTATTTACGAATATAATCCCATGCTAGATTATAACACGCAAACTTCGCAACTTATCGCACACATTCTTTGGTATTTTGTGGAAGGATTTGCCAACCGCCCTAACGATATACTGTTTAAAGACCAAGATCAATATTTGCGCCATGCTGTTACGGTAACCAATGCGTTGAAAGAGTTAGTTTTTTATCAAAGTAAAAAAACCGGACGCTGGTGGATTGAAGTTCCGTTCTTTCATATTAAAACACAGCAAGATAAGAAGTATTTTCTGCCTTGTTCAAAAAATGATTTTGATACGGCGTGCAGGGATGTGGTGCCGGAAAGGTGGTGGAGGAGTTATCATAAACTTAATAGGTGAAAGAATACAGAAAAGATTTAAGACTTAAAAATTTAAAATTGCATTTTATTATTCAAAAATATTAGACGTTATGAAAAAAGTTCTTATTTTTTTAGCTATTTTGAGTGTTATTTCGGTACATGCTCTTTTTGCTTCCGAACAAGATTCGGTGCCTCCTTCCAAGTGGAAACAATATTGGAAACTGTCGGGTATTGTTGGGCTTAAGGTTTCTCAGGTTCAATTGGTTAATTGGGCGGCAGGAGGAAACAGCACCTTCGCGGGAGTAGCATCTGCTAACGTAACATTGAATTACAAAAGGAATAAAATTGCCTGGGATACCAATCTTAATACCGACTTTGGCGTTTTCTATTCGTCTGACTTTATTGCTTTTCCATGGAGAAAAGGGAACGACAATATCAATTTCGGTACGATATTCGGATACCAAATCAATCCTGAAGAAAAGAAAAGCATGTGGTATGTGGCGGCAAATGGTACGTTTAGATCGCAATACACGCGAGGGTACGATTTTCCGGCGGACGGCACGCGCGTGAAGACCTCCAATTGGCTTTCTCCTTCTTATACAGAACTTTCTGTGGGGATAAACTGGAAATGGGAAAAATTAGTAAACATATACGTTTCTCCTTTTGCCGGCTTAGTTACCAGTTGCACCGACTCTGTTTTGCGCGCTTCTTACGGCGTTCCTGCAGATAAAACGGCTTTCCCCTCGCTGGGTATGGCATTTGGCGCAGGTATTATGTACGACGGCGTGAAAAACTTGCTCATATTAACCAACCTGCAGCTCTTTACCCCTTACACAGATCCGGGGCAAAAATTCGGTCATTTTAACATAGATTGGAATTTTATGATCAGCTACCAATTCTTAAAAGTGCTGAGTGTTTCGCTCACTACCAATTTGAGGTATTATCCGAAGGTTTTATTTGATGAGCCGAAGACCAAACGGGTGCAGTTTCAGGAGATTTTTGGGCTGGGAGTGGCGTATAGTTTTTAGGTGAATATGTGATTTTTCACTACTGACCGACAAAAATATTAAAAAATTTGAGTATTAAAAAGGGCGATCAAATAATCGCCCTAAAGTTGTAATTTTGTTGTTCCTAAAGCAACAAATACAATGGGCGAAGAAAGCAAA
>WQWP01000046.1 GCA_009787485.1 Lentimicrobiaceae bacterium
AACAGGACAGCAACCCATATTAAAGTGATTCTGCTCGGCTCCTCAAGTTTGCTCATTCAAAAAGGATTGACAGAATCGCTTGCCGGACGTTTTGAGAAAACCTACATCGGGCATTGGTCTTTCCCTGAAATGCAATCTGCGTTTGGATGGAATCTCAATCAATATATTTATTTTGGCGGCTATCCGGGCGCTGCTCCACTCATTGAGGACGAAAAACGTTGGAAATCATATATCATTGATTCTTTGATAGAAACAAGTATATCAAAAGATATTTTGATGCTTACCAGGGTTGATAAACCGGCTTTGTTGAAAAGGCTCTTTGAAACCGGCGCCAATTATTCGGGACAAATTCTCTCTTTTACAAAAATATTAGGACAATTGCTTGATGCAGGCAATACTACAACGCTTTCGCATTATCTTTCGTTGTTGTCGAATTGTGGTTTGCTGGGCGGTTTGGAAAAATTTTCCGGAAGCATTGTGAAAAAACGGGCTTCAAGCCCCAAGTTTCAAGTGTATAACAATGCGCTGATTACCGCCTATTTGAAAAACGACTATCTGCAAACACTTCAAGAGCCTGATTTGTGGGGTAGAATTGCCGAGTCTGCCATAGGAACACACTTAATTGGAAAATCAATTTCCGAAAACTACAAATTATTCTATTGGCGGGAAGGAGATTGCGAAATAGACTTTGTGATTGAATACGGCGAAAAATTATTGGGATTGGAAGTAAAAAGCGGTATTTCAACAGCTAACAAAGGAATTGGGAAATTTTTAAACCAATATCCTTCCGCAAAAACAATCTTTGTTGGCACGGGCGGCATCTCTATGGAAGAATTTTTGAGCGTAAACCCGATTGAATTATTGTAATATTAAAACTATATAATTGAAAACTTATGCAGAAACACGCACTCTCCCAACAACAACAACTTAAACAAACCGCCGCACAAACCGTGCAGTTAATGCGTTTGGTAGAACTTTCCACCACTAACTTAGAGCAGGAAGTCTTAAAAGAAGTAGAAGAAAACCCTGCCTTAGAAATTGACCGCGACGCTGAAATGCAGGAACAAGACCTGTTAGAGCCGGAATTGCAACATGATTTTGAAGGCTTTGAAGAGTTTTACGATAACGACGAATACGACAGCTACAACGATTATCGCCTTGAAGACAGCAACCGTTCAAAAGACGATGTTTATTTCTCTCCCACATCTACTTACAATACTTCTTTCCAGGAAAACTTATTGCAGCAACTTCAGGAATTTGAGCTCCCGGAAAAAGATACCTTAATTGCAGAATATCTGATAGGATGTTTAGACGAAACCGGCTATTTGTTAGTGGATACCCAAAATATCGTCATGGATTTTTTGCTTACTTACAACTTGCAAATTACGAATGAAGAGGTGGAAGGGATCCTGAAAAACATCATTCAGCAATTTGAGCCTGTGGGAGTTGGCGCAAGAAATATTCAGGAATGCTTACTCTTGCAACTCCATCTGAAAGCAGAAACCCCTACGGTTGCATTAGCTAAAAAAATTCTTAATGAACATTTTGAAGCTTTTACCAAAAAACAATACGAAAAATTGCAAAATTTACTTCGTATAGATAGCGAAATGTTGAAAAATACGATTAATGAAATTCTAAAACTTCATCCTTACCCTGTTTTTGCTTCGGCAGCCTTGGAGAACAGATCTACGCAAATTACACCCGATTTTATCATTACCATTGAAGAAGGGGAGCTTGTGTTGAATTTAAACAATAGTCATATTCCAAAATTAAAAGTAAATCAGGAATTTAAGAATCAGTTTGCCTTGCACCATCCTCATTTGAGTGAAGAAAAAAAAGCGGAAGCGGAGCAGTTTATTAAAGATAATGTGGCACAGGCAAAAAGTTTTATCGGCAGTTTAAATTTGCGCGAACTGGTGCTTTTTAATACCATGTACGCCATTATGGACAAACAGCGCGCCTATTTCCTTTCGGGAGATGATAAAGACTTGAAACCTATGATATTGAAAGATATTGCAACGACAGTAAATTTAGATATTTCCACCGTTTCCAGAGTTTCAAATAGCAAATATGTGCAAACGCCCTTCGGCACGATTTCTTTAAAACATTTGTTTTCGGAATCTATTGGCAATGAAGACGTCTCTTCCAAAGAAGTAAAATCCATTATTGCCGAACTTATAGCAACCGAAAACAAAGCCAAGCCGCTTACCGATGATGAACTGTGTAACCAATTGAAAGAAAAAGGGTACGAAATTGCGCGGCGCACTATTGCCAAGTATCGCGAGCAGTTGAATATTCCGGTGGCGCGGTTGAGGAAGGAGATTTAGGGATTTGTTCGAGATTCCTCGCTGCGCTACCAATGACGAAGTCGCATTGTGTTTTCAAAAACCCATTAAACCCTTATCTCTCAAGGCACCCTTAGTAGCTAACACGATACCCACACACACATCACCCTTATTCCATTATTTTTTACCGATAATATTCATTTTTTAATAATCGAATAAGGGAAATTTGGATAGGGGCGCGCATCATGCTACTAAGGGTGCCTTAGAGATAAGGGTTTAAGGTAGTTGTGCGTTTTATCGTCATTAGAGATTATCCCGTTCGGCTGAGGCAGAGCCTCAGCCGAAAATCACGACGGCGGTTCAACCGCCGCCGAACAAAGGCGATGTTAATCTCTTAATTCCTAATTCTTAATTCCTAATTCTTTCAAAACCCCTGCGCCCGCAACTCAAACTGTCTGTTATCATTCGTAACAATATACCTCCCCGAAGTTTCCGGCGTCATATACCCAATAACACTCACTTCTTTAATCTCTTTTATTTTCTCGTAATCTTCTTGTTTAAAAGTAAATAAGAGCTCATGATCTTCCCCGCCATTCAAGGCGACGGTGGTGGCAACAATGTTCAATTCCTTTAATTTATCGAAAGTGAGTATATCAATGGGGAGTTTTTCTTCAAAAATGGTGCAGCCTAATTTTGAGGCGTTGCAGAGGTGTATTAATCCGGCGGCGAGACCGTCTTTTAAATGGATCATGGAGGTGGGTTTGATATTGTGCAACGCCCCCACCGGCGGCTCCGGCTTCAAATATCGTTCCAGCAAATAATCTACCCCGATAAAATCGGGTTGTTGGGAAGGGTCGGCTTGAAATACCTTTTTTTCTCTTTCTAACAAGATGAGGCCGGTATAGGCGCTTCCCAAATCGCCGGTTACGCAAATGAGCTCGTTTTCCCGGGCGCCGCTTCTGCCCACTTTTTGTTCCACTGCTACTTCGCCCAGCATGCTTACGGCAATGATGAGCCCTGTTGCGCTCGGCTTAAGATCTAAACCTGTGAGGGCGATCTTAAATTTGGAACAGCAAAAAACAATGCCGCTCATCAATTCGTCAATCGCTTCTTCGGCAAAACGATTAGAGAGCGCCAAATCAACGCGCATTTGCGTGGGCGTGCCGTTTATCGCCAAAATATCCATCATGGTGGCTACAATTAACTTGTAGCCCAAATGTTTTAATGGGAAATAGGAGAGGTCGAAATCAATATGCTCCGTAAACAATGCGGATGACAATGGTAGAGACAGAGTATGCTCTGCCTCTACAGATGTTTTTATATCTTCATTACAATCAATAAATTGCGCATATTTCTCAAGCAATTTATACTTGGCAAAACTGTTTTCTTCTTCGTTTTTGGTAACCATCGGTAGTCGTTTATTATTATTATGGGGCAAAAAAATAAAAAAAATGTACACAAAATATTAATAGATGATATATATATAATAAAAAAACTATTTTTGCACGTTAAATTTTTAAAAAAAACTGAACCCCTTATTTTTATAAACCATTTATTAACCAAATCTATTTTATTATGAAAAAAATCTATTTATTAATTTGCATGGCGCTTATGGCAGTGCTGTGCGTAGGAAATCTCAATGCTCAAGATTTAGGAGTAGCTACAGCCATGCAGCTTCCTCTTGAACAAGTAGTAAGCTCTGCAGCGGATGTTGCAAACCCAATGGAAACCCCTGTATTGTTTTCATCAAGAGGCAATATAGCACGCGGAACCAGAAATTATGCTCAGGCAGGTACTGGTGCACTCGGCTATATCGAATTTGATTGTGAGAACATTCAGGGCGCAACACTCCTTTCCACAACAACGTCTTACGGCGCCGGATATCTGAACGGAACAGTGTATAGTTACAGAAACGACGTTGACGGACAGGGCCAAGCTACAAACTGTTATTTTCTAATCATTGAAGCAGCAACAGGAACAATAATCAATACGATTCCAAGATCTGAGTTATATGCTCAAGTTATTGGTTCCGTATGTTATGACCATACATCATCAACCATGTATGCATTACAGGGAGCTGCCAACAACAACAGGGTGCGCACGATTGACTTAGCCACAGGTGAACTTACCACCATATCTACGGTTTCCGGTCCTGCAGCAGCAAGTTTGATACTTGCCATGACGATGGATCTTGACGGCAATATGTATGCATTAGAGGCAGCCTCAGCCGGAAACGCAAGATTCTTTTCCATTGACAAAGCCACCGGAGTTTCTACTTTGATTGGGGCCACAGGAAAACCGGCAAACTATGCACAATCCATAGCATTCGACTATAACGACTCCGATATGCCTCTTTATTGGGCGCAATTATCAACTACTACCGATCTTAACTGGATGAAGATAAATGTTGCCACCGGAGCAGCCACGCTAATTACGCCAATTAGCTGGGAAATTTGCGGCTTGCATTTCCCTTATGATGGCGATAATCCTCCTACTTATTGCCCGGAGGTTACCAGCGTAACCTCAGCTCAGTTTAAAGGCACCAAAGCCAAGATCGCGTGGAACGCTCCTTCCGTTACCATCGATTTAACCGGTTATAAAATCTATGACGGTTCAACGGAAATAGGCAACGTGCCTGCCGGAACTACCGTTTTTGTTACCAACAATCTCGCTGCAGGCAACTATACCTTTGGGGTTGAAGCTATTTATGATGACGAATGTACCCCCAAAAAAGTTAATGCAGCGCCGGTTACTATTAAAACCTGCGGAAATGCCATAGAAGGCGTTGATGTAGTTTATGACGCCGACTGTAAAGCTACCGTTACATGGACTGCCGCTGCAAAAGGAAATAGAGCCGTGCTTTTTGATGGCGGACCAATGATTACACATCCCGGACAAGGCGCCAACGGTAGAGATGCCAGCGCTTTCTCTTCTACAGGGCAAACTCTTTTCGGATCTAATGCAAACAATAATTCTGCTTTTGCCATGGCAGATGATTTTACTTTGACAGGAACATCTACCATTGAAACTATTGATTTCTTTACTTATCAAACCGGTTCGGGACTAACTCCCCCAATTACCGGCGTATTTGTACAAATTTGGAATGGCGCCCCCAATGCCGGCGGTACTGTGATTTGGGGAAATATGACCACAAATATTATGGATGCCGTTGAGTTTTCAAATATTTACAGGGTGAGTACTGCCATTACGAATGCCGATAGACCTCTTTTTAAAGTAACGGCAGGTCTTAGCAACTTAGAGTTGGCTGCAGGCACCTATTGGGTAGAAGTTGCATTTACCGGATCAGCATCCTTCTCGGGCCCATGGGCTAATTGTGTTGAAATTATGGGACAACCTCATAACGGTAACGGGCTGCAGAGAACAAGCTCAGGCTGGCAAGCATGGATTGATTATAGTTCTGACACAGGCGCCGGAACACAGGAACCTCTTGCTTTACCATTTGTTATTTACGGACAAGGCGATGGCCCCGCTGATCCCAAATATAATGTGTATATGGGCGATGTGTTGGTAGCTTCCGAAATTGAAGCAACTACCTATACCCATCCCGATGCCGTAGCACAAGGCGTTGATGTAGAATGGTGTGTTACTCAAGTTTGCGTTGGTGGCGGCGAATCGGCTGCCGGATGCAAAACAGCTAAATGCGGAGGTACTCCTCCTTGCGAACCCGCAACTATTACAGAAGTTGTCCCCTCAGGCACCGGTTTACTTGTAACATGGACACTACCTGCGGGCGCACAAACCGTAAACATTTACCGCAACGGTGTTCAAATTGCAGGAACCCATACAGGAACATCATATCTTGATGAACCACTTGAAGATGGTGAGTATTGTTATACACTTACAGTAAATTGTGCAGGCGGCGTTAACTCTCCCATGTCGAATGAAGAGTGCTATACACTTAGCATTAAAGGTAATGAACAAACATTCTTTATGGCTCCCAATCCTGCAACAGGCGATGTTAAGATTCGCGCAGCAGGCAATATCAATACCATTGAAGTAGTGAGCTTCTTAGGACAAACTGTGCTTTCTCAACCCGGCACAGGAAACGAAGCTACATTAGATGTATCTACTTTAACAAATGGTATTTACTTCGTTCGCGTTAATGCTGAAAACGGAACAAGCGTTAAGAAGTTAGTAAAACAATAAAAACAGAATAATCTGTAGGGGCGTTGCGTGCAACGCCTCTACCATACGCAAGGCTCTCTGAAAAGGAGAGCCTTTTTTGATTTAGAAGGTAACACATTGTGTGAGAAACTAATTGGGAATGCCTTAAAAGGCACGACTATCCTTTCATTCGTAGCACAGTCCCGCAGGGACATAACTCTATTAACCGTAAGTTTCAACTTACGGTCTATAGTCAACACGCACAACCCTTAAGTCCCGCATGGGACAACACTTCTCTTCATTATCGCATATTATTCAAGTATCCTTTTTTTCATTACTTTGCACCACTCTTATTAACACAGGTTATAAATTAAAAATCATCATCATGAGTTACGTTCAACTTCTTTACCATGCCGTAGTTCGCACTTATAAGAGCGAACATACACTTCCTACTGACGATCGCAGAAAATTCCTTTATCAAGAAATATGGGGAATTATCAATAACAAAGGCGGTCACTTATATCGCATTAATTCTGTGAGCGATCATGCTCACTTGTTATTCACAATGCCTCCAACCGTTGCACTTTCAGATTTTATGAAAGCTATTAAAGCCTCATCAAGCAAGATAATCAAAACAAAAGAGGGATTTGAGAAGTTTAAAGCGTGGGGTGAGGGGTACGCTGCACTTACCTGCAACTTAAGGGATAAAGATAAGATTATCAAGTACATTATCAACCAGCAAGAGCATCATAAGAAGGTTACGTTTAAGGATGAATATCTATCATTTATTGAGGAAATGGGATTGAGATTTGATGAACGTGACGGGAATAGGTAATGAAGTGTCGTCCCATGCGGGACTTAAGATTGCGCGCGCGGTATCTCTAAGCCGTAAGTTGAAACTTACGGTTAATAGAGTTGCGTCCCTGCGGGACTGTGCTACGAATGAAAGGATAGTCGTGCCTTTTAAGGCATCCCCTTTGCTACGAATATTGGAGCAATGTTCAAAGCGAAGTTACCATGGTTGATTTGTTTGCATTTTAATTTATTCGTGGCTAAAACTATATAAAAATGGATACTTTTAGCCAGTAATAGGATGTTTTTTGCTAAAAACAATGCGCAAATAAAAACATCAAAAAATAGCACCTCAAAAAAAAATAGCCCTTTTTTTACCCAAAACCATAAATATGAAAAAAAAAAGTATTTTTGCTCCCTAATTAATGTAATGAAACAAACATCCTTAATTTATTAACCAAATTTATTTTATTATGAAAAAAACTTTATTTAAAACAATCTGCATGACGCTTTTAACAGTGTTTTGCTTCATGAGTTTAAATGCTCAAATGGTGAGAAAGTCAGAAACTCCCATTAAAAAAGTTGAAACCTCGACTTTAAGTCAATTTTCTGCCACGAGCCATCATGTCTCTAAAGACCCCAACAGAAATGTCGTTTATTTTGAAGGATTTGAAAGTACGTCAGGAGCAGGAGGAGGATTACCCACAGGATGGACACAATCGCACACGGGAAAATGGGTTACTTATGCCAATTTAACACAAGTGCCGGGTACCGGCGGAACAGACGAGCATCCCCCTCACTCAGGTACAAGAATGATGGGAAAAGGTTGGCAATCGGCAGGAGTTGGTGAATGGGCATTTACAGCTGGTTTTCAACTTGAAGCCGGAACTTCTTATAACATCAGTTTTTGGTGGACTGCAATGGGATGGGCTGACTATGGTGAACCCGACATTTTCGAAGTACGGATAGGACAAACCGCTACTGCTTCGGGGATGAGCGGAGCAACATTGGTTTTTAATCACCCCGGAACTTTGTACAATTTTGATTTTATATGGAGAAATGCGACCTATACTTTTGTTCCTACCACAAGCGGAACCTATTACTTGGGGTTTAATGATCTTCGTCCATACAATGCTGCGTTTGGTGGTTACGGGCATTGTATTATGATTGACGATATTGAAGTAACCGGTGCAGGCGGTCCTCCTCCGGCTTGCGACCCCGCCACGATTACAAGTGCAGTTGCAGAAGGTACTTGCAACAGAATTAATTGGACTTTGCCCGCCAAAAGAGATGAAGTTACTCTTACTCAAGCCGGAACTTATACCGGAAACGCTATCGGAGCAGGAACTGCAACTTTCGAAGTATATAATCGCTTTACTCCCACTGATTTAACAGGAGTTGCAAATGGACAGCTACACACGGTTTCTTTTGTTCCTGCGCATAGTATGAACCCTGCTCAACCACCAATGGCGCCCACTCACAACTACAAAATTAAAATCTATCAAGGTGGTTCGTGGGTAACAGGAAACCGCAATCCCGGCACTTTAGTTCATGAGCAAACATTAACCAATGCAAACCTTACTTTTAATGCAGAAAATGCAATTACCTTAACTACGCCTGTTACTATTAACGCCTCACAAGAGCTGTGGATTGGATATGAGTGCATTAACTTCGGAACAAGTAGCACTCAATTCCCTGCAGGCGCTGATCCCGGCCCTAGAAATGAAGGATTAGGAAATTGTATGTTTTACAGCGGTGCATGGGAAACTCTTTATGAATTGAATTCAGCCTTGATCAACAACTGGGCGATTAAAGGCATCGTAACAACAGGCACAGGTCCTGCTACTGCTACAGTGAATCTTTATCATAACGATAATTTAGTAGAATCAAATATTCAAGCAACTACTTATTTACACTGTGATCCTACTGGAGCTACTCATTGCTATAAAGTAGAAGTAAACTGCCTTGAAGGTGGCGTTTCTGCAATGTCGAACGAAGAATGTGTAGAAGCAGGCGATTGCAACCCTCCAAGGAATTTAACAGCTGATTATGTTGATGGTTGTACAGGAGTACTTTTATCATGGAATCCACCTGCAGCAAAATCAAGCGCAACTCCCTCTAATAATACGCAATCTCTTGAAACAATGAGAAGCGGATCATCTGCTACAACAGCTCAAGCTGAAGAAATGATGGCTGCATCTGTTACTTCAAATAATGCAACCAGAGGAACCGAACTCCTGAATGAGTCTTTCCCAACCGGTACAGTTCCCGCAGGATGGCTGAATATTGACGCTGACGGCGATGGCTGGAAATGGCAATTTGAATTATATGCTAATACTGCACCGTTCCCTCCAATGCCTTCAGAAGGACGTACAGATGCCTATTGTATTAATTCCGCTTCATATTATAATGGTATTGGACCACTCTCGCCAAATAATTGGCTAATTACCCCACAACTTGAATTAACAGGCAATACCGAACTTACCTGGTGGATAAAAGTATTTGATGCAGGATATCGTGATAAATATGGCGTTTTTATTTCTACTACCGGTACAAACCCAAGCGATTTTACTGAAATATTTACAGAAACACCACCTGCTTCTCAGAGTACAAACTGGGCGCAACGTACTGTAACTATTACCCAAACAGGCCCTTGTTATATTGCATTCCGTCACTACGGTAGTGTGGACTTGTATATTTTAGGTCTTGATGACATCATTGTTACTGCCTTAACGCCTACATATTATAATATTTACAGAAATGATGTACTAATTCAAGCAAATCACCCCGGTACTACTTACACTGATAATGGAGCTAATGCTACTCAAGAAAATACTTGGAAAGTTACGGTTGCATGCGAAGGTGGCGGTGAATCTGCACCGGCTAGCAAAAAATTAGAGCCTTGTCCTACCGATTGCGACCCCGCAACGATAACAGCCGTTACTCCTTCAGGTGATGGTATGTATATATCTTGGACATATCCTGCTAAAAGAGGAGAAGTTATCATTACACAAGGCGGAGATTTTGGTAACACCGGTATTGGAGCAGGACAAGCATCATTCTCTGTTTACCATCGCTTTACCCCCGCCGAATTAACGGCAGTAGCAAATGGAGAACTCAGTGTAGTTCGTTTCGCTCCCATGTATGGTCAAGGTCAAGAACAACCGGGACATTCTTATAAAATCAAAATCTATCAAGGAGGAGTATGGACTGTTCCGCCAGGAGGAGGCTGCAACCCAGGTACGTTAGTTCACGAACAGGCATTAAACAATAGTGACATTCCATTTGATGGCAATGAATATGATGTTATCTTATCAACTCCTGTTATTATTGACGCTTCACAAGAATTGTGGATCGGATACGATTGTGTTAATATCCCCGATGCAGCAACACAAAAATCTCCTGCAGGTGTTGATCCAGGCCCTCGAAAAGACAATTTTGGAAATGTTATGTTTTTCAATAACGCATGGACTACACTTATGATCGCAGGTGGTGCTAATAACTTAAACTACAACTGGTGTATTAAAGGTAAAGTTCAAGTTCCCATACGTACCGTAAATCTTTACCGCGATAATGTTAAAATTCTAACAAATTTTGAAGGAACCTCACATTTGGATAGACCACTTCCCGCAGGTATCTATTGCTATGAAGTGGAGGTAAATTGTCCAAATGGTAGCATTTCTCCTTTATCAAATAAAGAGTGCGAAACTATTGGCATCAAAGAAGTAAAATCCACATTCTCAATTGTTCCCAATCCGGCTACTAACAACATTACCATTACCGCAGGAAACGACTTCAATGGCGTTGAAGTAATTAGTTTCTTAGGTCAAACTGTTCTTGCTCAATCTACGAATGGTAATTCAGTTACTTTAGACATATCTACTTTAACCAATGGCGTTTATTTCATTCGCGTTATTTCGGAAGAAGGCGTAAGCGTTAAGAAGTTTGTAAAACAATAAAACACAAAATTTGTAGAGACGGATAATTATCCGTCTCTACAATATTATACAAAGGCTCTCCAAAAAGAGAGCCTTTTTTGTTAAAACCCAAATTACGCATTTAAAAAAAACGGCTAATTCTTATTTGAAGTGTTTTTTGTTTGGGATTCCTCGCTGCACTCGGAATGACGGCCGCACTCGCTATGTGGGGAAGGCGGAAAACGCGGCGGCAGTAAACACTACCGATTTGTTTGTTCGTTGCGCCGCCGCGTTTTCCGCCCCTGTGTAATGCGAAGCACCCCGTCATTCCGAGCGCAGCGAGGAATCCCGAACAAGTACCACCCCGTCATTCCGAGATTTTTATTAAAATATTCAAATAGTTCGCTAATGACAAATTTATGCCTGCACAAGAGCGCTGCAAGCGCGATTTATTTCAGCCCATGGCAACGCCATGGGGTAGAGAATTGCCCGTATATAACCCTGCGCCCTGAAAGGGCAATATATTTATTTTCAATATTATGCTGCCCTTTCAGGGCGCAAAATGTATCGCATGCGTTCCCTACCCATGGCGTTGCCATGGGCTGAAATAAATCGCGCTTTCAGCGCTCTTTCGCTACATGATTGATTATTGCTTGTAAATTAAAGAATTGCGAAAACTCGTCATCGGTAGCGCAGCGAGGAATCCCAAACAAGTAAAATGCTCCGGCATCGAACAAATACGACCAGCAATTAGTAGTAGATTTTTTTAATGTGTAATTTATTTTAAAAATATACTTTTGCCCAATCATATTACACCACCCACTATCCACCACCCACCACCCACTAATCACTAACCACTAACCACTAACCACTAACCACTAACCACTAACCACTAATGAAAATCGTTTTATTAAACACCGCCCACAACTCCTTCGATGACAGAGTTTTCTACCATCAGGCAAAAACCCTATCCGAAGCCGGCCATCAGGTAACCATCGTTTCTACGGTAGAAACAATGCAAACAATCCATGAGGATATCAATATATGTGCACATCACTTCAATGTTTTTTCACGAAAAGAGAAACAGCAAAAAATCACAGCATTACTACATACCTTAGCGCCGGATATGGTAATTTGCGATACGCCCGCGGCGGTTTGGGCGGCGCACAAGTATCATAAAAAACATAAAACAAAAATTGTTTACGATGTTACGGAATGGTATCCTTCCCGCATTCATTTACAAAACAACAAAGGCTTGCAAAAATGGCTGCGTTGCATCATGTTGTTACTGTTCAATTTGTACGCAGGCGCTTTAGCCACCGGTTTTATCTTTGGAGAATATTATAAATCAAAAGTTTTCCGGCTACTTTATTTTTGGAAACCATTTCTGTATCTCCCATATTTTCCTGATTTAAAATATATAGAGCCACTTCCCGTTCAAAATATTCAACAAACGATCCGGTTATTTTACGGAGGAAGTTTGTCCCCGAAACGAGGAATACCGCAAGTGATTCAGTCTGTTGTAAAAGCTGCCCAAAGGAAACCTGAAACTATCTTTCAGCTTCATCTTATTTGTAATATATCCACAGAAAAAGACAAACACTATTTCGATGTATTAACAAGCAACATGCCGCCGAATGTTGAAATCATTCAAAAACAATGGTTGCCTTTTTCAGATTTTTGCAAATATGCAAGTCAAATGGATCTATGTTTCGACTTGCGTGCCATTTCATGGGAACATAACCGTAGCCTTCCCATCAAATTATTTTACTATTTAGCCTGCGGACGTCCTATCATTTACGCTAAATTGAAATCCATCACTACTTTTTTCTCTGATATTTCATTCGGATATTTGGTAAACCCCTCCGATACGGATGCCATTGCAGATAAAATAGTAAACTATATAAATCATCCTGAAATTTATAGGGAACATTGCCAAAATGCTTTACACTTATCAAAAGAAAAATACAATTGGGCAAAAATAAAAGATAATTTGATCCAATTCATTGCCGTCAGTTTTAACTGACGGAATAAGGAAAAACAAAAATAAATGGCTTTAGCCAAATTCATTCTATTACCAAATAATTTCCGTTTTCCCTAATTCTCTTAATATCGCATTCGTTTTAGAAAAATGCTTCGACCCAAAAAAGCCACTATACGCCGATAACGGCGATGGGTGTACCGTTTCCAAAATATAATGCTTCGAGCGGTCAATGAGCGCGGCTTTGGCGCGTGCATAGTTGCCCCACAATAAAAAGACCAATCCTTCCCGTTTTTCTGAAAGTTGTTGAATGACAGCATCCGTAAATGGCTCCCAGCCTTGATTTTGGTGCGAGCCGGCTTGATGCGCACGAACGGTAAGGGTGGCATTGAGCAAAAACACCCCTTGGGTTGCCCAGCGCGTTAAGTTGCCGCTCACGGGAATAGGAGCGCCTACATCATCATGAAGCTCTTTGAAAATGTTAATCAATGATTTAGGATGAGGCACACCGTCAGATACCGAGAAACATAATCCGTGTGCTTGCCTGAAATCGTGATAAGGGTCTTGGCCTAAAATTACTACTTTAACTTCGTGAAAGGGAGTGAGATTGAATGCGTTAAAAATTAAGTTTCCGGGAGGGAAAACGGTGTAATTTTTCTTTTCTTCAATGAGAAATGCTTTTAATTTTGCAAAAGAAGGGGCGGTGAAGGCATCGGTAAGCACTTCTTTCCAAGAGGCTTCAATTTGAGGGGTGATGGTCATTTTTTTTGCTGCAAAATAAAGAAAAATATATTTTCTCTGTGTTACTTTGTGAACTCTGTGTCTCTGTGCTGAGTATTTCTTTTCAGCACAGAGACACAAAGAACACAGAATTTTACAGAGAAAGGATTAACGCAGATTAATATAAATCTTTATGGGTAGATGGTCGGAGTAGCCGCCTAAGTATTTGGGACCGGAGTAAGTACGGAATGTTTTTACGCCGCCGTGTTTTTCGTCTGTTGTTAATAGAAATGGCGCATCAAAAATAATGGCTTCTCTATTTTCGATTTGCCATCTACTTTGATTATTTAATAACGATTTCGATACGATAAATTGATCTAAACATCCCCAAAACTCTTGCGTTTTATGCGTTCCTTTGTTTTTTTCTGCTACTAAGGGAAACATTAAATTGAATAAGGTGCCCTGATTTTCCTCGGTTTTATAATTTTTAGCTTGCAGGTATTTTACCATGCTCTCATCGGTGGGGTAATCATTAAAATCTCCCATAATAATAATGTAGGCGTTGTTATTGATGTATAGCAAAGAATCTACTTTACCTCTTAATACTTGGGCATAATAGTTTCGTTTAGGGATGGTTGCGCCATAGCCGCCAAAACGCGAGGTCCAGTGGTTCACAAACAAGTGCAATGTATCGCTTGCTATCAGCGCTTTGGCATACAAAATATCTCTGTTTTTTGAATTGGGCTCAAAAGGAAACACAATGGGGATAGGATAACTTTCAATGATTTCTATTCTATCCTTTCTATAAAGGAGCGCTACGTCAATGCCGCGCGCATCCGGCGAATCGTAATGCACATAACGATAATGATATGCCTTTAATCCTGTGGCGTAACAAAGCTTTCTAAGCACATTTGCATTCTCAATTTCCGCCAAACCAACAATATCGGGCGGCTCCCACCCATTAATCGCCAAAAACACTTTAGCCATATCATTCAGCTTCTTATAAAAACGCTTATAAGTCCAACGGTAAAACCCGGAAGGCGTAAACGCCTCATCGTTCTTTACAGAATCCTTTTCCGGATCGAATAGATTTTCAACATTATAAAACACTACGCAATAGCGGGTTGAATCGGGTTGAGAAAAAAGGTTAAGAGGAAGAAAGGAGAAAAGGAGAAGGGAGAAGAGGAGAAGGCGAATCATAGTTATAGAGTTTAAAACACTTTCACATCTTTATCATAGATCATCATTTTCTTCCCCACCGGATGAATAGTGGCAATGCCGGCTTTGTGCAACTTCGATGCCAAACCACTTTTAAACGACATGGCAGCAACACCCAAGTAAATATTGTGATTTTTGTATTCCGGGACATATTTTTTAAAACGTTCAATGCGTGAAATAAGCTCTTCACTACTAACATTATCGGGTCTTGCCTTATATTTTACCTCAATGATGGCAACGCTTTTTCCATTGAAAAGAACGATATCAAACTCTCCTATAGGACACTCGAAAGAATAAAAAAATCCTTTTTGAATTCTATCATATTTTTCATTCATAAAAATTTTGTCCTTTCTAAAAGCGCTAAAGAAATACTCTTCCGCCATATCTCCGTTGTTCTTGCCAATGCCGCCCAAATGCTTATCAAGCTTTTTCATTGCTTGGGTCAGTTTGGCAAATCGTTTGTCTATTTTTTTGTCGGTTTCTTTCATTTGCCTGTCAGTCTCTTTCATTTGCCTGTCGGTCTCTTTCATTTGCCTGTCGGTTTCAGCAAACATTTTGTCTAATTTTTGATTGGTTTCTTTCATTTGCCTGTCGGTCTCTTTCATTTGCCTGTCGGTTTCAGCAAACATTTTGTCTAATCTTTGATCAGTTTCCTTCATTTGCTGGCTCGTTTCTTTAATTTGTTGTCTAGTTTCGGCGAACATTCTTTTAATGTCGTCCCATGTAAAATTTTGGTCTTCGTTCATGTTTTTAGATTTTAAGGTTAATGATTAGTGGTTAATTGTTGCGCCAAATATATAATTATTTTCCTTACATTCAGAAAGTTATAAATGCAGAAAAAACCGATTTTTAAGCACAAAACTTCTCAAAAAATGCAGTTTTTACTAAAATTGCATTTTTTGCAAAAAAAGAAGGAGGCGAATTTCGAAGGAAATAGGGTATAAGATAAGCAATATGAGATGACATTGCCGTCAGTTTTAACTGACGGGCGAGGTTATGACAATTTCACCCGCGGATCCAACCACCCATAAATAATAT